>DATABK010000272.1:0-5310 GCA_036259695.1 Actinomycetes bacterium
GGCGGGTGCAGGTGATGGCGGCGGCCAGGATGGCCTCGTCGGCCAGGGTGGTGAGGGTGGGGGCGTCCATGGCCTGGAGGGCGGGGCGGCGGGGGGCGCCGAGGAGGTCGCGGCGGTGGAGGCCGGCCAGGAGGGCGGCCATGCAGGCGTCGCCGGCGCCGACGGTGTCGACCACCTCGACCGCCCGGCCGGGGCGGCGCAGGACGCCGGCCTGGCGGGTCGCGGCCACCAGGCCGGCCGGGCCCAGGGTGATCACGACCAGGGCCGGGCCCCGGGCCAGCCAGGACTCGGCGACCTGCTCGGGGGCCCGGCCGGGGAGCAGCCAGGCCAGGTCGTCGGCGCTGGCCTTGACCACGTCGGCCAGGCCGACCAGGGCCTCGATGCGCCCGCGGACGGCGTCGGGGGAGCCCATCAGCAGGGGCCGGCAGTTGGGGTCATAGGAGATGGTCATGTCCTGGCGGGCGCCGGCCAGCAGGCGCTGGAGGACGTCGGCCCCTGGCGGCATGGTCAGGGCGATCGACCCCGAGTGCAGGGCCACCACCCCGCCGTCCAGGGCCCGGGCGAGCTCGTGGTCGGCCCACTGCCAGTCGGCGGTGCCCTCGACCCGGAAGTCGTACTCGACCACCCCGTTCCGGCCCACGGCCACGATGGCCAGCGAGGTCGGCTCGGCCGCCCGCACGGCGAACGACAGGTCGACCCCGTTGGCGTCCAGGTGGGCCCGGAGCCGGCGGCCGAGCAGGTCGTCGGCGATCCGGGCCAGCAGCCGGGTCGGCACCTCCTGCCGGGCCAGCCCCACGGCCACGTTGGCCGGGCTCCCCCCGGGGGCGGCCCGGAAGACCCCGTCGGCGCCGGCGGGGACGAAGTCCACCAGCGCCTCCCCGGCCACCGCCACCACCCCGGGCCCGCCGCCCGCCGCCCGCTCGCTCATGCCCCGCTCCTTCTGTCGCCGGCGGCCTCATTCTGGCCGACCGGGCGACGACGGGGCGAGCGGCCCGGCGCCCGGGCGACGCCGCCGGCCGAGCGGCTGGCCGCCTGCCGGCCGGCCCGGCTGCTTCAGAAACCGCCGGGCTGGCCGACATCTCTCGAAAGGGTCGTATGACCAGTCGACGGGGTGTGGGAGCCAGCCGTGGGTCGGACAGCGGACGGGGTCGGCGTCGGCCAGCAGCCGGCCGCCGGCGGTGGTGCCGGCACCGGGCCGCCGCCGGCGCGGCGGCGCCAGTACGTCTCGGTGACGGCGAAGTTCATGGTCGCCCAGGCGCTGGCCGCCGGCTGGGTCGGGCTCTCCGTCTGGCTGTCGCTGCCATGGGTCGAGGAGCTGGCCGCGGCGATCACGATCGTCCCGGCGGTCCTGGTCATCAGTCTGATCGCCTACCTCCCGGGCTGGCTGGTCGCCTTCCTGGCCGTCAGCCTGCTGCTCGACCGCCAGCCGCCGCTGCGGAGGACGCACCCGGCCGTCCCGGTCACGGTGCTGATCGCCGCCCGCAACGAGGCCGACCGGATCCAGGAGACGATCGCCTACATCGCCGGCCAGGACCACCCGGGCCCGATCGAGGTCCTGGTGGTCGACAACGGCTCCAGCGACGGGACCCGGACCGTGGCCGAGGCCTACGGCGCCGCCACCGGCCAGCCGGTCCGCTGCATCGACGAGCCGCGCCCCGGCAAGAGCCACGCCCTCAACACCGGCCTGGCCGCGGTGAGGACCGAGCTGGTCATCACCCTCGACGCCGACACCGTGCTGCACCCCAGGGCCGTCCGCCAGCTGGTCGCCCGGCTGCTCAGCGCCCCACCCGACGTGCAGGCCGTGGCCGGGTCGGTGCTGGTCCGCAACAGCCGCGACAACCTCTGGACCCGTATGCAGGAATGGGACTACTTCCTGGGGATCGCGTCGGTGAAACGGATGCAGGGCCTGTACCAGGGCACCCTGGTCGCCCAGGGCGCCTTCAGCCTCTACCGCACCCAGGCGGTGCTGGCCGCCGGCGGCTGGCCCGACGCCATCGGCGAAGACATCGTCCTGACCTGGCAGCTCATGCGGAACGGGGCCCGGGTCTACTACGAGCCCTCGGCGGTCGCCTTCACCGCCGCCCCGGCCAAGCTGGTCCATCTCGCCCGCCAGCGGGCGCGCTGGGCCCGCGGCATGGTCGAGGGCATCCGCAGCGTCAAGCCATGGAGCCAGCCACGCTGGCTGCTGCGCTTCCTCACCGCCATCGACCTGCTCATCCCGGCCCTGGACGTCGCCTACGCACTCGTCTGGCTGCCCGGCCTGCTGCTGGCGGCGACCGGTCGCTACTGGATCGTCGGCCCCTACACCCTCGCCGTGCTGCCCCTCACCCTGGCCGTCAACCTGATCCTGTACCGGTTCCAGCGCCGGAGTGTGTTCAACCTGCTCGGGCTCAGGGTGCGGCGCAACGCCATCGGCTTCGTCGGGTTCGTCCTCGCCTACCAGCTGCTCATGTCCCCGGTCGCCGTGGCCGGCTACACCCAGGAGCTGCTGGGGCTGCGCCGCCGCTGGAAGTGACCTCGGATGCTTGGACAGCCGCTCGGGTGGTTAGAGGCGGGGAATGACCCCTCGCCCAGGAGCGCCGATGAGCAGCCCGACCGGACCAGGACCCCTGATCGGCTACCACGCCTCCCACGAGCAGCTTGCCCCGAGCGCGCTGCTGCGCTGTGTGGTCGCGGCCGAGGCGGCCGGGTTCCAGGCGGCGATGTGCTCGGACCACTTCGCACCCTGGAGCAGCCGGCAGGGCCACAGCGGCTTCGCCTGGTCCTGGCTGGGGGCGGCCATGCAGGCCACCAGCCTCGGCTTCGGGGTGGTCAACGCGCCCGGGCAGCGCTACCACCCGGCGATCATCGCCCAGGCCGCGGCCACCCTGAGCGAGCTCTTCCCCGGGCGGTTCTGGCTCGCCCTCGGCAGCGGCGAGGCCTCCAACGAGCACGTCACCGGCGACCGCTGGCCGGCCAAGGAGGAGCGCCGGGCCCGGCTGGGCGAGGCCGTGTCGGTCATCCGGGCCCTGCTGGCCGGGGAGACGGTCAGCCATGACGGGCTGGTCAAGGTCGACCGGGCCCGGCTCTGGACCCTCCCCGCGGAGCCGCCGAAGCTGATCGGGGCGGCCATCAGCCCCGAGACGGCCGCCTGGGTCGGCGGCTGGGCCGACGGCCTGGTCACCCTCAACCAGTCCCACGACCAGCTCCGGCGGCTGATCGAGGCCTTCCGGGACGGCGGCGGCGAGGGCAAGCCGCTGTACCTCCAGGTGCACCTGTCCTGGGCCGCCGACGAGGAGACGGCCCTGGCCGTCGCCCACGACCAGTGGCGCAGCAACGTCTTCGACCCGGTCCTGGCCATGGAGCTGGTCCTGCCCGAGCAGTTCGACGCCGCGGCCCGGTTCGTGACCCCCGCCGACGTCCGCTCGGCCGTGCTCGTCTCGGCCGACCTGGGCCGCCACGCCGCCTGGCTGGCCGAGTACGCCGAGCTCGGCTTCGACCGCCTCTACCTGCACGAGGTCGGGCAGGCCGAGCACCAGCAGCCGTTCATCGACGCCTTCGGCTCCAAGGTCATCCCCCAGCTCGGGGGGACGCCATGAGCGACAAGGCCGCCTACGACCTGTGGTGGAAGAACGCCGTCGTCTACTGCGTGGACGTCGAGCTGTTCGCCGACAGCGACGGCGACGGGGTCGGTGACTTCCCCGGGCTCACCGGCAAGGTCGACTACCTGGCCGGGCTCGGGGTCACCTGCATCTGGCTGATGCCCTTCTACCCGACCCCGAACAAGGACAACGGCTACGACATCAGCGACTTCTACGGCGTCGACCCGCGCCTGGGCAGCCTGGGCGACCTGGTCGAGTTCCTCAGGGCGGCCCGCGAGCGGGGCATCCGGGTCATCGCCGACCTGGTCGTGAACCACACCTCGGACGAGCATCCCTGGTTCCAGTCGGCCCGGGCCGACGAGCGGTCGCCCTTCCGGGACTTCTACGTCTGGGCCGACGAGCGGCCCGAGGGACCGGAGGGAGTGGTGTTCCCGGACGCCGAGGACTCCAACTGGGACTACGACGAGGTCGCCGGCAAGTGGTTCCTGCACCGCTTCTACTCCCACATGCCCGACCTCAACATCACCAACCCCCGGGTCCGGGACGAGATCAGCAAGGTCGTCGGCTACTGGCTGGAGCTGGGCCTGTCCGGCTTCCGGGTCGACGCCGCCCCGTTCGTGATCGAGCTCGCCGGCACCGACCCCGGAGCCGGCGAGGACCCGCACGGCTACCTCCGCGACCTGCGGGCCTTCAGCAACCGGCGCCGCGGTGACGCCATCCTGCTCGCCGAGGCCAACCTCCCCCCTGAGGAGCAGCGCCGCTTCTTCGGCGACGAGGGCGGCGACGAGATGCACATGCTGTTCAACTTCATCCTCAACCAGCACGTGTTCCTCGCCCTGGTCCGCCAGGACCCGGCGCCGATCGTGACCGCCCTGCGGGAGCTGCCCGAGGTCCCGGTGACCAACCAGTGGGCCAACTTCATCAAGAACCACGACGAGCTGACCCTGGACAAGCTGACCGACGCCGAGCGCGAGGAGGTGTTCGCCGCCCTGGCCCCCGACGAGGGCATGCGCAGCTTCGGCCGGGGCATCCGCCGCCGTGTCCCGCCGATGCTGGAGGGCGACCGGGCCCGGGTCGAGCTGCTCTACAGCCTGCTGTTCACCCTGCCGGGCACGCCGGTGCTGCTGTACGGGGAGGAGATCGGCCTCGGCGACGACCTGCGGGTCGAGGGGCGGGGCGCGGTCCGGGTGGCCATGCAGTGGACGGCCGGTCCCGGCGCCGGCTTCACCAGCGGCGACCCGGCTGTGCCGCTGGTCACCGGCGGCCCGTTCGGGCCCGACCGGGTGAACGTGGCCGACCAGCGCCGGGACCCCGGGTCGCTGCTGAACTGGATGGAGCGGGCCATCCGGGCCCGCAAGGAGCTGCCCGAGCTCGGCTGGGGGAGCTGGCGGGTGCTGGACACCGACCAGCCGTCGGTCCTGGCCCACCGCTGCGACTGGCAGGGACAGGGCGTGCTGGCCCTGCACAACCTCGGCCCCGAGGCGGTGCAGGTCGCGGTCGAGCTCGACGCCAAGGCCGGCCAGCCCATGGCCGAGCCGCTGGCCGACCAGGGCTACGGTCCGGTCACGGCCGGGCAGCCGGTCGACCTGGGCGGGTTCGGCTACCGCTGGCTGCGCCTGCCGCCGGCCTCGCCCGCCTTGCCGGCGCGGCGGCCCCGGGGCGGGGGTGGCGGGGTCGGGGCCAGCGGCAGCGGGGAGGGCGGCTTGACCTCCTCCAGCCGCAGGTAGGT
>DATABK010000273.1:0-8007 GCA_036259695.1 Actinomycetes bacterium
CTGCAGACTTGAAGCGCTTGATTTGAAGCGCTTCAAATCGTACTATGCGAGGCATCCATGGACATGTCAAGAGGTTCGCGCCGGGTGCGGCTGGAGGACGTGGCCGCGCGGGTCGGGATGTCCCCGGCCTCGGTCTCGATGGTGCTCTCCAACGCCCCCGGACCGAGCGCGGCCACCCGCGAGCGGGTGCTGGCGGCGGCGGCCGAGCTCGGCTACCGCCCCGACCGGACGGCCAGCCTGCTCGCCCGGCGGCGGACCCACCTGGTCGGGGTGCTGATGGAGGTGGGCAGCGCCTTCCACGCCGAGCTGGTCGAGGACCTCCACGAGGCCGCCGAGGGCCGCGGCTACGACGTGGTCCTGAGCGCGGTCACCCGCACCCGGGACGAGCGCCGGGCCATCGAGACGTTGGTCGACTTCCGCTGCGAGGCCCTGGTGCTGCTCGGCCCGGTCGCCCCGGCAGCCCAGCTGGCCCAACTGGGCCGGCAGCTGCCGGTGGTGGTGATCGGCCGGCGGGTCAGCGCCGACGGCGTCGACGTGGTCCGCACGGCCGACGCCGACGGGGTCGGCCAGGTCGTCGACCACCTGGCCGGCCTCGGGCACCGCGCCATCGCCTATGTCGACGGCGGCCGGGGGCCGATCGCCGCCGACCGCCGCCACGGCTACCGCACGGCCATGCGCCGCCACCGCCTGGGCGACCACGCCCAGGTCATCGCCGGCGACCACACCGAGGCCGCCGGCGCCCGGGCCGCCCGGGCCCTGCTCGGGGAGGGGGGCCTGCCCACCGCGGTGGTGGCCTTCAACGACCACTGCGCCCTCGGCGTCCTGGACGTCTTCAACCGGGCCGGGGTGGATGTCCCGGGGAAGATCTCGGTGGTCGGGTACGACGACAGCACCCTGTCGCGGCTCGCCTCGGTGAACCTGACCACGGTCAGCCAGGACGCCCGCCGCCAGGCCGAGCACGCCGTGGCCGCGGCCGTCGAGCGCCTCGACGACGGCCGCTCGGCCGCCCGCGAGGTCGTGCTCGCCCCGCGCCTGGTCGTCCGGGGCACCACCGGCCCACCCACGCCGGGAACGGCGTGATGGACGAGCGGGACCGGTACACCCCGGAGGAGTGGCGGACCCTCCAGCTCGCCCCCTTCTGGATGTTCAGCGCCGTGGTCGGCGCCTACGACCGCTACGACCCCCGTGACTTCCAGGTGTTCGTCCGCTGCCTGGAGGCGGCCGCCCTTGGCGAGAGCCGGCTCCAGCGCGAGCTGCTGGCGTCGGTGGTCGCCGACCGCGACCGGCTGGCCGAGCAGTTCCGCACCGAGCCCCGCTCCATCGGCGTCGGCCTGTTCCACGTCGATCTCCTGCTCGCCAAGGCCGGCGAGGACGAGGCCGCCCGGTTCAAGGAGATGCTGGTGCTGGACATCGGCGAGGGCGTGGCCAGGGCCAGGGGCCGCTACGGGACCGAGATGAGCGACGAAGACGCCAGGGCCGTCGCCCTGGCCGCCGGCCTGCTGGCCCTCGACCGCTACCCGGCCGAGGGCTCCTGACCGAAGTCGCCCTCGGGGTCGCGCCACACCGAGTGGACGTGGTTGGCGCCGTTCTGGACGTTGTCGTACTCGATGTGGAGCCGTGGCCCCTGGAGGCGGTAGTAGTGGGGCCGGCCGGGCTCCGGCGAGCCGGCCCAGCCGAAGTGGACCGCCTCCAGGCGCTCGCCCAGGACCCGGCCGGCCTGCATGTCGGCCAGGGGGGTGGGGAGCCGGTCCAGGTACTGGCGCACCAGCCCGGCCAGCAGCTCGCGCTGCTGGGGGAGCATCCCGGCTCCGGCCAGGCCCTCGGGCGGCCCGGGCCGGATCCGGGGCCGGTTGGTCTCCAGGATGTCGCCGGGGGCGGTCGCCGACAGCGTGGCCGTGGCCCGCTGGTCCGGAGCCAGGGCGTCCAGCAGTTCCCGGGCCAGGTCCTCCTCGGCGGCCAGGGGCCGCAGCACCCCGGGTCCGACCAGCCGGGCCATGGCCGGGTTGGCCCCCAGGAACAGCGGGCTGGCCGAGATCTGGCCGTCGGCCGCCACGGTGTAGTTCAGGGCCAGATGATGGCCCCCGACCCGCCAGCCCCAGGCGCCGGCCCCGGGGTCGCCGAACACGCTGACGAAGTACAGCTGGGGGTCGCGGCCCCGGTGGGGGACGGTCCGCCCGTCGTAGCTCCGCCGCCACCCCTCCCGGGCGTCGAGCACGTTCTCCAGCCCCATGACGGTGGCGGCGGTGTTGTAGCCGCCTTCGCTCAGGCCGCTGGCCACCAGCCGGTGGGCCAGCCGCTGGGAGACCGGGCCCATCTCGGCCAGGGGCAGCCCGCCCCGCTCGGTCGGGGTGTAGTACCAGCGGGTCCGCTCGGAGTCGTCCGGGAACCTGAAGCAGGCCATGGCCCGCTGCACCGGCTCCAGCGAGGCCAGCCAGTCGGCCGCGGCCGCGGCCATGGCCTCGCGGACCGCGGCCAGCGGGTCGCTCACGCGTACAGCGCCGGGCGCTCGACCAGCTCCACCGCGACCCGGCCCCCCTTGGTCAGGGACTCGACGGCGGCCTCGGCCACCGCCGTGGTGGCGTAGCCGTCCCAGGCGCTGGGGCCGGTGACCTCGCCCTTGCGCACCCCGGCGACCCACTCGGTGAGCTCCCGCTGGTAGGCGGCGCCGAACCGCTCCCGGTAGTCGACCGGGATCGGGCTCTGGATCTGGCCCTCGTGGCGGACCTGGACCCCGCCGAGCTCGCCGAGGGCGACCGTACCCGCCTCGGCGACCAGCTCGTAGCGGATGTCGTAGCCGAACTGGCAGGTGACGAAGCTCTCCACGTCGACCAGCACGCCCTCGTCCGTCTCCAGCAGCACCATCTGGGGGTCCTGGAGACCGTCGGGGGCCAGCGAGCTCGGGCGCGCCTTGAACACCGTGGCCGCCACGACCTCCTGGCCGAGCAGCCACCGGGTCACGTCGATGTCGTGGACCACCGAGTCGGTGATCATCATCTCGCTGGTGAACCCCGGCGGGACGGCGGCGTTTCGGTGGCGGCAGTGCAGCAGCAGCGGCCGGCCGACCTTGCCCGCCTCCACCTTGGCCTTCATCCCCCGGAAGCCGTCGTCGTAGCGGCGCATGAAGCCGACCTGGACCAGCCGCCGCGGCCTGGCCGCCTCCGCCTCCAGCACCCGCAGGCAGGCGTCGACGGTCGGGGCGAGCGGCTTCTCGCACAGCACGGGTTTGTCGGCGGCCAGGCAGGCCAGGGTGAACTCCTCGTGGGTGTCGCCCGGCGAGGCGATCAGCACGGCCTCCACCTGGTCGTCGGCGACCAGCTCGTGGCCGTCGGCATAGGCGCGGGCCCCGACCCGCTCGGCCACCTGCCTGGCCCCCTCGACGAAGACGTCGGAGACGGCCACGACCTCGGCGTCGGGGACGCCGCCGGCCAGGCGCTCGAGGTGGTACCGGCCCATCTGGCCGGTACCGACGATCCCGATCCGCAGTGTCATTGCCCGTCACTCCCCACGCCCAGCTGTCGGAGATACTGGCAGGTCCGGGTGGCGATCGGGAGCGGGACGTCCCGGTCGCAGGGGTACAGGTCCTGCTCGACGATCGCGAACAGCACCCCCTCCAGGTGCTGGTCGACCGCGTCCAGCAGCGTCTCCATGTCCGGCTCCCCCTTGGGCGGCTCGCACATGGCGCCGCGCCGGACCGCCTCCGCGAACGAAAGGCCCTCCGCCTTGACCTGCTCGAGCACGGCCGGGTCGGCCTGCTTCAGATGCAGGTAGCCGATGCGGTCCGGGTACTTGCGGATCAGCTCGAGGTTGTCGCCCTCGTAGTAGGCGACGTGGCCGGTGTCCAGGCACAGGTTGACGTTGGCCGGGTCGGTGTCCTCCAGGAACCGCTCGATCTGGGGCTGGGTGCCGACGTGGCTGTCGGCGTGGGGGTGGAACACGGCGGTGACGCCGTGCTCCTCCCTGAGGATGCGCCCCAGCTCGGCGGTCCGCTCGACCAGGGTCCGCCACTGGCCGGCGTCGAGCTCCGGGGGGTTCGGGCCGGCGTCGGCCGGGAGCAGGACCATATGGCTGGCCCCCATGGCCGTGACCAGCTCGGCCACCTGGTGGGCGTCGCGCAGGTCGGACTCCCACCGGCCGGGGTCGTGCAGCGCCCCGAACACCGCCTGGCCGGAGACGCTCAGCCCGCGCCGGTCGACCTCGTCGCGCAGCCGCGCCGGGTCGGTGGGCAGGTAGCCGTAGGGGCCGAGCTCCAGCCACCGGTAGCCGGCCTGGGCGAGCTCGTCCAGGAACCGGTGCCAGGGCGTCTGGGCCGGGTCGTCGGCGAACCAGACACCCCAGGAGTCGGGGCAGCTGCCCAGCCGGAGGCGGGACCGGGTGGTTGCCGGAGCTGCGGCCGAGGTCATCGGCGTACCTCCCCTAGCGGCCGTTGTGCTTGGCCGTGAATTGCTTGATCTGCTCGAGGTTGTGGCGGCACGACTCGGCGGCCCGCTCCTCCCAGGCGAACACGCAGACCGTGGCGATGCCGTCGAAGTCGAGGTCGGCCAGGGTGGCGAAGAACAGGTCCCAGTCGACCTCACCCTGGCCGACGTCCAGGTGCTGGTGGATGCGGGCCGGCGTGCCCGGCGGGTTGAGGATGTAGCGCAGCCCCGACGAACCCCGGTGGTCGAAGGTGTCGGCGATGTGCAGGTGGGTCAGCAGCGGCCCGGCGTAGCGCATGACCCCCTCCATGTCGCCTCCCTGGTGGAAGGTGTGGGGGGCGCAGTAGAGGAAGCTGACCAGGTCGTTGTCGATCCCGCGGATCATCTCGACGGCCGCCCGGCCGTCCTCGATGAAGTCGTCGGGGTGCGGCTCCAGGCGCAGCTGCATGCCCTCGCGCTCGAAGATGGGCAGCAGCTCCTCGAGCGAGCGCCAGAACTGGGCCTCGGAGGCCGCCGCCGCCTCGGGGCGGCCGTTGAACTCCGAGTTCATGATCCGCACGTCCAGGTCGACGGCGATCTGGATGGCCCGCTTCCAGTAGCGGACGGCCGCCTGGCGCTCGTCCTCGTCCGGTCCCGACCACCTGTAGAGCGGCAGGACGGTGGCGACGGAGACCCCGGCGCCGGCCAAGGCCTTCTTGAACGAGGCAATGGTCGCCTTGTCGGCCCGGGGGTGGACGAAGAAGGGGATGAAGTCCTCCCGCGGCGACAGCTCGAGGTGCTCGTAGCCGAGGTCGGCGACCACGCCCGGCAACTCGGCCAGCGGGACGGACCGCAGCATGTACGGGTCGAGGACGATCTTCATGTCTGGGAGGCGTCCCTTCGGGCACCCGTGTTGTCCGACGGCGGCGTCCGCTGCCCGCCGGACCCGCCGACGTGCAGCTCGGCCACCTCCTGCTCGAACACGTGCGCGACCTCCCGCAGCCCGGAGCTCTCGGTGCCGGCCGCCTCCAGCTCGTGGGTCAGCTCCTCCAGCTCCGAGCCGCCGGCCATGAGCCCGGTCAGCTCGCCCATGGTGATCTCGCTCTTCTTCCAGTAGCCGAGGCTGCGGCCCCGCTTGAGGATCAGGAAGCGGTCCCCGACGGGGTAGGCGTGGTGTGGGTTGTGGGTGATGAAGATGACCCCGAGCCCGCGCTCCTTGGCCTGGATGATGTAGCGGAGCACCACCCCGGACTGCTTGACGCCGAGCGCCGCCGTAGGCTCGTCGAGGATGAGCACCTTGGCCCCGAAGTGCACCGCCCGCGCGATGGCCACGCACTGGCGCTCGCCGCCCGACAGGGTGCCGATCGGCTGGTCGACGTCGCGCAGGTCGATGCCCATGTCGAGCAGCTCCTGCTTGGCCATCCGGCGCATGCCGGCGATGTCCATGGCCGGGCCCTTTCGGACCTCGTTGCCGAGGAAGAAGTTGCGCCACACCGGCATCAGCGGCACCACCGCCAGGTCCTGGTAGACGGTGGCGATGCCGCGGTCGAGGGCCTCACGGGGCGAGTCGAACTGGACCGACTCCCCCTCGACCTCGTAGGTGCCGTGGGTGTGCTGGTGCAGCCCGGCGATGATCTTGATCAGGGTCGACTTGCCGGCCCCGTTGTCGCCGAGGACGCAGGTCACCTCCGATCCGCCGACCTCCAGGGTGACGCCCTGGAGGGCGATGATGTTGCCGTAGTTCTTGCCGGCGTCGGTGAGCCGGACCAGCGGCGCCTTGGTCCTGGTGTCGGCTGTGGCGGTCATCTCGATGCCTCCGCGCGCTGTCGGATGAAGTTGTTGAACAGGATGGCCCCGAGCAGCAGGGCGCCGAGGAAGAAGTAGAACCAGTCGGGGTTCCAGCCGGCGTACACGATGCCCTGGTTGGTCATCCCGAAGATCAACGCCCCGATCGCGGCCCCGATCACCGAGCCGTAGCCGCCGGTGAGCAGGGTCCCGCCGACGACGGCGGCGACGATGTAGATGAACTCGTTGCCGATGCCGATGCCGGACTGCACGGTGTTGAAGGCGAACAGGATGTGCATGCCGGTGAACCAGGCCAGGAACCCTACCGTCATGAACAGGCCGATCTTCACCTTGTTGACCGGGACGCCCACCGCCCGCGAGCTGGGCGCGGAGCCGCCGACGGCGAAGATCCAGTTGCCGACGTGGGTGCGGAGCAGGACCCAGGTGGCGATGGCGACGAACAGGATCCACCACAGGAGGGTGATCCGGATCGAGACGCCCCCGACGGTGAACTGGGAGGCGAAGATGTTCTTGGCCATCTCGAAGCCGGCGATGTCCGAGACGTCGTTGGTGCCGACGTTGCCGGTGACGATCTTGGTCACGGCCAGGTTGAGTCCCCGGAGCATGAAGAAGGTGCCCAGGGTGACCAGGAAGCTCGGGATGCCCGTCTTCACCACGAGGTAGCCGTTGATGAAGCCGATCGCCAGGGCGACGACCAGGGCGACCAGGATGCCCACGAACATGTTGGCGCTGAACTGGTAGCTGATCATCGAGGCGACCAGCGCCGAGGCGGTGACGGCGACGCCGGCCGACAGGTCGAACTCCCCGCCGATCATCAGCAGTGCCACCGCGACCGCCGGGATGCCGTAGGTGGAGCTGACGTAGAGGACGGTCGCGAGCGAGCTGGGCTCGCGGAACGGGGGCGCGACGATGAAGAAGATGATGAAGATGACGATCGCGCCGGCCAGCGCCCCGACCTCGGGGCGAGCCAAGAGCCGGCCGAGCGTCGACCGCTGCGCGACCCGCTCGTCCCGGGCCGGGGCCGGCGGGGTGCCGACGTCCACTGTCTGACTCATTCGAACCTCCGAGGCTGGGGCCGCACGGGGGCCGCCAGCGCGTGACGGCCCCCGTGCCGTTGGCTAGCGCGTGCCGGCCTCCGCGAACTTGCCGACCACGTCGATGTTCTCCTTGTCGACCAGGTAGGGCCCGGTCAGCGTCGCCTGCCCGCCGCCGAGGATGTTGCCGTTGTACTTGTAGAGCCAGAGCGAGTCGATCGCCAGGTAGCCCTGCAGGTACGGCTGCTGGTCGATCGCCCACTGGAGCTCACCGGCGGTGATCTTGGGCGGGATCTGGGGGTTGAAGTCGAAGGTGCCGAGCTTGGCCGAGCTGCCGGCTTCCTTGATGGCGTCGATCGCGGCCAGGGCGATCGGCGCGCCCAGGGTGACCACGAAGTCGATGCCCTTGTCCTGGGCCAGCTTGGCCTGGATGGTCGACTTCACCGACGGCAGGTCCGAGCCGTTCACGTAGATCTTCTGCCAGGTCCCGGTGAAGGTCTTCTTCACCCCGTCGCAGCGGGCCTCGAGCTGGACCTGGCCCTGGAACTGGATGACGCAGAGCAGGTTCTTGGCACCGTCGTCGGAGGCCCGCTTGCCGGCCGTCTCGCCGGCCAGGCTCTCGTCCGAGCCGAAGTACGACAGCACGTTGTACTTCTGGTAGTCGCCGATGCCGGCGTTGAAGGCGACCACCGGGATGCCGGCGTCGACGGCCTTCTGCACCGCCGGGCCGATCGCCGGCGGGTCGGGGATGGTGACGGCGATGGCGTCGACCT
>DATABK010000274.1:0-6965 GCA_036259695.1 Actinomycetes bacterium
GGGTGAACGGGGCACAGCGGGCTCCAGGGTCAGGCGCTCGGGGAAGCGCCGCCTAGCGTCGCACGCGGTGACCCGCCCGTGCCAGGGGTGCTCAGCGACCCAGGCTCGGGTGGTACAGCCGGCTCGGGCCCATCGTGTCGCGGCGCGACGGCCAGGGCGGGCTGAAGATCTGACCGAGCACGTCGTTGGCCCGGGCGGCGACGCCCCGCGGCCACAGCAGCCGGCCAAGGCGCCAGCGGCCGCGCGACTGACGCCTCCGCTTGGATACGCGTACCTGACGGTACCGCTCGGCGTCGGCGTGCAACTCGGCGATGCGCTGGTAGCTGAGCTCCCGGTTCATCTCGTCCCAGCTCATGGCTCCTCCTCGTCTGTTGAACACCAGTGAAAAGTCTACACTGGTGTCGCCCTGATTGCAACCGCTAAACTGTAATCACCGGTGTTCAATCCGGGGGACGAGGAGGAACCTCAGATGGAGACGACGACGGGCGACGAGACCGTCCCGAGGGAGCTCGTGGCCGTCCAGGCGCTGGTCAACACCATCGACCTCGAGAGCGACGAGGACCAGCTCGACAGCCCGGCGGCGCTCCGGCGGTTCCTGACCGGCCACGGGCTGCTGGAGGCGTCCGAGCCGGTCGGCCCGGCCGACCTGGCCCTGGCCGTCGAGCTGCGGGAGGCGCTGCGGGCCATGCTCCGGGTCAACCACGGTGAGCCCCTCGATCCGGCCGCGCTCGAGGTCGTCAACCGGGCCGCGGCCGCGCTCCCGCTCCAGGTGGGCTTCGACGCCGAGGGCCATCCGGTGCTCGGGCCGGGCTCGGGCGGCTGCCGGGGCGCCCTGGCCGTGCTCCTGGCCGGGGTCGCCCAGGCCAGCGCCCAGGGGACCTGGGAGCGGCTCAAGGCCTGCTCGGCCGAGTCCTGCCAGTGGGCCTTCTACGACCGGTCCAAGAACCGCTCCGGCCGCTGGTGCTCGATGCAGACCTGCGGCAACCGGACCAAGACCCGCACCTACCGCAGCCGCCGCCGCCGCGGCGCCGAGGCGCCGGCCGGGGGCCAAGGCCAGGGGCGAGCGTCCAGCGCCCAGCCCCGAGGGCCCAGGCCCTAGGCGACCTCGACGATGGCCTCGACCTCGACGGGGACGCCGAGGGGGAGGGCTGGCACGCCGACGGCCGCCCGGGCGTGGCGGCCGGCCTCGCCGAAGACCTCGCCGAACAGCTCGCTGGCGGCGTTGACGACCTTGGGGTGGTCGGTGAAGTCGGGGGTGGAGGCCACGAACCCGGTCACCTTGACGACCCGGCGGACCTGGGAGAGGTCGCCCAGCTCGGCCTTGAGGGCTGCCAGCACGTTGATCGCGCAGGTGCGGGCGGCGGCCCGGCCGGCCTCCAGGTCGACGTCGGCGCCGAGGTGGCCGAGGTGGGTCGGCTGGCCGCCGGCCGTCGGCACCTGCCCGGAGACGTAGACCAGGTTGCCGGTCCGGACGCACGGGACGTAGGCGGCCACCGGGACGGCCGCTGCCGGGAGGCTGACGCCGAGCTCCTGGAGGCGCTCCTCGGGGGTCGGCATGTGCGCCTCCTTGCTCGGGGTCCGGTCGCGCTGGCCGGCCAAGCCTATACGGCGAAGAACGCCCGCACGTCCTCCATGGACCGGGTGAGGCGGGCCGGGGGCAGGCTGGCCAGCAGCTCCCTGCGGTAGCCGGCGTCGGCCAGGCGCCGGTCGAGCACGGCCATGACCCCGCGGTCGGTCTCGGAGCGGACCAGGCGGCCGAGCGCCTGCTGGAGGGAGACGGCGGCCGCCGGCAACCAGACCTCGGCGAACCGGGAGGCCCCGGCGGCCTCGACCCGCCGGCCGCGCTCGGCCAGCAGCGGGTCGTCGGGCCGGGGGAAGGGCAGCCGGTCCAGCACCAGCAGCGACAGGCTCTCGCCGGGCACGTCGAAGCCCTCGAAGAAGGTCCGGGTTGCGACCAGCACGCTGGCCACCTCGTCCCTGAAGCGGGCGGCCAGCCGGGCCGGGACGTCGTCGCCCTGGACCAGCACCTCGTACGGGAGGTGGGCCAGGGCGGCGGCGAACGACTCGACCGCCCGCCAGGAGGTGCACAGCACCAGGGCCCGGCCCTGGGAGGCGTCGACCAGCGACACCAGCTCCCGCTCGGCGGCCGCCTGGAACCCGTCCGAGGAGGGCTGGGGCACGCCCCCGGGCACGTACAGGAGGGCGTTGCGGCGGAAGTCGAACGGCGAGGCCGCGACCACGGTCGCCGGGCGGGCCACCCCCAGGGTCCGGGCGGCCACGGCCAGGCTGCCGGCCACGGCCAGGGTGGCCGAGCAGGCCACCGTCGCCGGCACCCGGCTCCACAGCACCCCGTCCAGCACCGGGCCGGGCTCGACCAGGGCCGAGCGGACCATCCGGGCCCCGCCCCGCCCCTCCTCGACCCACACGGCCAGATCCGAGGCCGGCGGGGCCGGGCGATCGGGCGACGGCCCCTCGTCGCCTGCCCGGGCCGGCGTGGTGACCAGCCGCTCCAGGTCGCGGGCGAGGGCGCGGAGGCGGCGGCGGGCGGCCACCAGGGCGGTGGCCTCGTCGTCGGGCTCGCCGCGGTCCTTGAGGGTGGCCAGGGTGGCCAGCACGGTCTGGAGGTCGTTGGCCAGCGGGGCGAGGGCGGCGACCAGGGTGGCGTGGGCCCGGCCGCCGGGGAGGACGGGGCCGGGGTAGAGGTCGGCGGCCAGCTCCTGGAACCGGCCCCGGAGGCGGCGCGACCAGTCGGTGCGCATCCCGGCCGCCTTGGCGGCGGCGTCGGCGGCCGCCCCGGCCCGGCCCATCCGGGCCGCGGTCACCGTGACCCCGTAGAGGTCGGCCGCGTGGTCGGCCAGCCGGTGGGCCTCGTCGACCACGATCACGTCGGCCTCGGGCAGCATCACCCCGGGCGCGTCCGACATGGCCCGCAGCTCGAGCTCGAGCAGCAGCAGGTGGTGGTTGGTCACGACCACGTCGACGTCGCGGGCCTGCTCCCGGGCCCGCTCGGCGAAGCAGCGCTGGTGGAAGGGGCAGCCCTTCTGCCCCGGGCAGTCCTCGCCGCTGGTCGAGATCAGGTCCCAGACGTCGTCGCGGACCCCGGGCGGGGCGTCCAGGCGGCTGCCGGTCTCGGAGTCGACCGCCCACGCGGCCACCTCGAGGGCCGCCTCCTCGTTGGCCGTGGCGGCCAGCTGGGTCGCCCCGATCAGGGCCTCCATGCGGGCGAAGCAGGCGTAGTTGCCCCGGCCCATGGCCAGGGCCGAGGTGGTGCCGAAGGTGTCGGCCAGGCGGGGCAGGTCCCGCTCGACCAGCTGGGACTGGAGGGCCTTGGTGGCCGTGGCCACGATCGCCCGCCGCCCGGCGGCCACGATCGGGACCAGGTAGCCGAGCGACTTGCCGACGCCCGTGGGGGCGTGGACGAGCAGCGGGGCCTGTGCCTCCAGGGCCTCGGCCACGGCGGCGGCCATCCGCCGCTGGGCCGACCGCTCGGTCAGGCCGGGCAGCGCGTCGAAGGCGGCCTCGAGGTCCATGGCGCGAACCTAACGGGCGACCGCGACATCGCGGCCGCTCTGTCCACAGGGCGCGCTAGGAGCCCTTGGGCCGCTTGAAGAAGGCGATCGTGCCGCCGACCTCGGCGGTGTGGACGGCGACCAGCTCCCAGCCGTCGTCTCCCCAGTTGTCGAGGATCTGCTTGGTGTTGTGGGGCAGCAGCGGGACGGTCGCGTACTCCCAGGCGGTCATGGCACTCCCCGTGCTCGGCGTCGGCTACGGGAGGCTACCGGTCAGCCGGCGCGGCGAGCCAGGAGCTGGCGGCGCTCGTACTCGTTCAGCCCGCCCCAGATGCCGTGGGGCTCGCGGACCAGCAGGGCGTACTCGCGGCACTCGGCCAGCACCGGGCAGGTGCGGCAGATGGCCTTGGCGGCGGCCTCACGGGCCAGCCGCTCGTCCTTGCGCTCCAGGTGGTTGGGGGCGAAGAACAGGTTGGAGACGGTGCCCTTGCAGGCGGCGCGGTACTGCCAGCCGATCTGGAGGTCCGTGGATGACAGGCCGCCGCCGGCCGCGGGGCCCGATGAGGTGGCCATGCCGATTGTTCCTTCCTCGCCCTGCCGGATCGCAGCGTAACCCAGGGGACCTGCGGCCTCAATCACCAGGCAGTAACGCTTTCGTTGCGGCACAGGTATCCCACGACCAGCTTCAACCCGGCGTAAAGGGCACCTACCCGGGGCGGCCGTTGCCCTGCTCGGGCGGGCGCTCCCCCTCCGGACCCGGCCGCGGTGGCTCGACCGCGCGGCCGTTGCCGGGGTCGCCGCCGCGAGCGGGGCCGAACAGGTTCAGCAGCTCGATCGGGATCGGCATGACCAGGGTCGAGTTCTGCTCCACGGCCACGTCGGCGACCGTCTGCAGGAACCGCAGCTGCATGGCCTGGGGGTTCTGGCTCAGCACGGCGGCGGCGTCCGACAGCACCCGCGAGGCCCGCCGCTCGGCGTCGGCCGAGATCAGCAGGGCCCTGGCCTCCCGGTCGGCCTCGGCCTCCCGGGCCATGGCCCGGCGCAGGTCGTCGGGCAGGTCGACGTCCTTGATCTCGACCCCGAGGACCTCGACCCCCCAGTCGTGGGTGATCCGGGCGATGATCCCGTGCAGCTCCCGGTTGATCGTCTCCCGCTCGCCGAGCAGCGTGTCCAGCTCGTACTTGCCGAGGATGGCCCGGAGGTTGGTCTGGGCGGCCTGGCTGACCGCGAACAGGTAGTTCTGCACCCTGACGACGGCCGGGACCGGCTCCACCACCCGGGCGTAGATGACCGCGTCGACCCGCATGGTGATGTTGTCCTTGGTGATGACGTCCTGGGGCGGGACGTTCATGGCCACCGTCTGGATGGTGACCTTGCGCATCCGGTCGATCCCGAACGGCAGCAGGATGATCAGGCCGGGCCCCTTGGCCTTGCGCTGGACCCGGCCGAGCCGGAACACGACCCCGCGCTCGTACTCCTGGAGCACCGACACCATGGAGACGACACCCCAGACGATCAGGGCGATCACCGCGACCACGATCAGGACGACCACCCAGGTGCTCATGGGCCGTCCCTCCCGTCCAGGTCGTCCGGTTCCGGAATGCTGTGCTTAGTTTGTCACACCATGCGGTCGGCCGGGCCCCTCCGACCAAGATCGGTGACCGGCTCCTCGGTGAGGCCGCCCCAGCCTCCGGTGAACAGCCGCCAGAAGGCGTCCGCGGCCAGGATGAACGGCAGGTAGCCGAGGTAGCCGAGGATCGGCATCTCGAACACCGGCAGGAACCCGACATACGGGATGCGGTACTGCCAGAAGGGCACCGCGCCCCAGTTCCACATCTCCCAGAGGATCCCGGTGCCGAGGCCGGCGGTGGCCAGCAGGAGCACCGGCCCGGCCCGGCCCTGGCGGACCAGCCCGATGATGCTCGGGCGGCCGCGCAGCTCGGCGACCGCGTCCAGGACGGCCAGGGGGGCCAGCCAGACCAGCGGGAACGTCTGGTCGGGGAACAGGTAGAGCAGGGGCACGCAGGCCAGGCCGAGCACCACCAGGGCGATCGCGGTCCAGGACGGGAGCGGGATGGCCGGCGGGTGCGGGAACCGGACGAAGGACCGCAGCAGGTCGCGCGACTCGGCCAGGGCCGGCAGGACGAACAGGAACGAGATCGTCTTGAGGACGACGTGGGCCTGGTCCCCGTAGATCGAGGTGCCGACGTACTTCCAGTTCTCCAGGCGCCAGTTGGCGATCTCGAAGGCCCACCAGAAGGGCGCGCTGAGGGCGAACATGGCCACCAGCCGCCAGCCGCCGCCGTGGATGAGGGAGTGGCCGGCCCTGGCCCACACGACCGCGTCGGCGGCCAGGATGAAGCCGGTCCAGACGAGGTTGAACCAGTAGCCGCGGAAGGGCTCGATCTCGGCCAGGCTCACCCCCCAGCCGAAGGCGATGACGGCCAGCCCGGCGACCAGCTGCACGGCCACCAGGCGGCGGTCGGGGGCGCCCGGCCGGCCGGACCGGGCGTCGCCTGGACGCTCGCGGATGCCCTCCCGCCGGCCCATGCCCGGCTACTCCTGGCTGGCCGGCCCGGCGACCGGGGCGGGCCGGCGGCCGCGGCGGCGCGAGGGGCGCACGGCCGAGGGGTCCTCGGGCTCGACCTGGAGGATGCCCTCGACCACGGAGGCGACCCGGATGCGCTGGCCGGTGCCGAGGCTGCCCTCGCCGGTGGCCAGCCGGGCCCGCCACATGGCCCCGTCGACGACCACGATGCCGCCCGGGTTGAGCATGCTCCGCACCACCCCGCGGGAGCCGACCAGGGCCTCGGTGCCCATCGGGACCTGGCGCTGGGAGCGGAGGATCACCGTGAGGATGACCACGAACCAGGCCAGCGACCAGAGCACCCCGAGGACGGCCAGGCGGCCGTCGACCCGCAGCAGCGGTGACGGGCTGGTGAACAGCCACCAGGACCCGGCGGCGGTCAGGCCGGCCGCCCCGGCCGTGCCCAGGCCGAGCCCGCCCAGGGCGGCGTCGACGGCGAACAGGGCCTGGCCGGCCAGCAGGAGGGCGAGGGCCAGCCAGTTGGTGGGCAGGACGATCAGGGAGATCACGGCCAGCAGGGCGCAGACCAGCCCGGCCGCCCCGGCGACCCCGAACCCGGGCTGGAACCACTCGAACGACAGGCAGGCCGCCGCGGCCAGGAGCAGCAGGTAGGCCAGGGTCGGGTTGGCCAGGCCGTGGCGGACCCGGTCGAGCAGGGAGCGGGACAGGAACCGGACCTGGAAGCCGGTCACCTCGAGCGGCCGGCCGTCGACCTGCTGGCCGTCGAGCCGCCGGACCGCGTCGGGGAGGGACTCGGCCTGGTAGTGGGCCAGCCCGGCGGCCTCGGCGGCCGCCCCGGAGATCCGGGAGCGCCCGACCGCCGGCGGCAGCCCGGAGGTGGCGAACTGGGCCGCCTCGGCGGCCGGGTC
>DATABK010000275.1:0-2609 GCA_036259695.1 Actinomycetes bacterium
CCAGCACCGCCAGCTCATCCACGCCGGTCACCCCCGCCGTGCTCTGGCGCCCCACCCGTGGCGCTCACGGCGTCAGGACCTCGACCAGCTCGATGCCGTGGTTGCGGAAGCGGTCGGCGTGCGGTGGGTATTCGCCTGTCCAGAGGAGGCGGTCGCCGGCGCGGCGGAACACCAGGCCGGCCTCGACCTGGTCCTCCTCGACCCGGCCGGAGACGGCCAGGACCTCCTCGACCCGGCGCCGGCCCCAGCCGTCGCCGCGCAGGAACACGATCAGGTCGATGGTGGCCGCGACCGTCGGCAGGATGAACCGGTGGGAGACGTTCTCGCCGGCCAGCAGCGGCAGGGTGGTCAGCTTGACCAGCGCCTCGCGGGCCGAGTTGGCATGCACCGAGGTCATGCCCGGGATCCCCGAGTTGAAGGCGATCAGCAGGTCCAGGCACTCCTCCTGGCGGACCTCACCGACGATCAGCCGGTCGGGCCGCATCCGGAGCGCCTCCTTGATCAGGCGGCGCTGCCTGATCTCTCCCTCACCCTCCAGGTTCGGCTGTCTGGTCTGCATGGCGACCGTGTCCGACAGCCCCACCTGGAGCTCGAACACCTCCTCGCAGGTGATCACCCGCTCGCGAGGAGGGATGGCCGCGGCCAGGCAGTTGAGGGTGGTCGTCTTGCCGGACTGGGTGGCCCCGGCGACGACGATGTTGAGGCCGGCCACCACCGCCGCCTCGAGGAACCGGGCGCACTGACCGCTCAGCGTGCCGAGGCGGACCAGCTCGGAGAGCGAGTGGGCGCGGAGCACGAACCGCCGGATGTTGACCGCCCAGTGGCGCCGGGTGATGTCGGGGATGACGACGTGGAGTCGGGACCCGTCAGTCAGGGTGGCATCCACGAATGGGCTGGACAGGTCGACCCGGCGCCCGCTGGCCCGGAGCATGAGCTCGACCAGGTCGTGGACATGGTCCTCGGTGAGGACGGTGGTGGTCAGCTGCGGCCTTCCGGCCTTGGCCACGAAGACCCTGCCGGGTTCGTTGATCCAGATCTCCTCGACGTCCGGGTCGTCGAAGAAGGGCTGGAGCGGGCCCATGCCGATCACCCGGTCGGCCACCGCCTTGGCCACCTGGCCGGCGTCGTCGAGCGGCGGCATGCTGGCGACGAGCCGACGCTCCGCGTAGTCGGTGACCACCTCGTCGATGAGCTGGCGGACCGCGACCCCGTCACCGTTGCTGGGGTCGAGCCCCCGCCGCCGGACCAGCTCGCGGACCTCGTCCTCGACGATCTGGTCGGCGGTCTGCTGCGCCGCCGTCATGGTCCGGAACCGGTGGTGGCAGCGACGTGCCCGCTCAGGCGCGACCGGCGGCGGGCCCGGCGGGTCTGGACGGGCTGGGCTGGGAACAGGAGCGCGGCCAGCCTGGCCAGCGCGAGCTGGGCCGGGGAACCGGGACGGGCCTCGCGGAGCGCCTGCCCGGCGAGCAGCGCCGCGTCCACCCCCTGCCGGTCGTAGGGCACCACAGCGGACGGCTCGATGCCGACGTAGCGGCTGAGAGCGGCTCGGACCTGCTCGGCCGGCCGGTCGCCACCGAACATGCCGGGCCGTAGCTGGTTGACCACCACCCGGACCCGGCTCGCCGGGACATCCAGGTCGCGGAGCTCCTGGTAGCCGCGGATGAAGGCGTGCAGGCCGACCGGGTCGGCCCTGGCCACGGCGACCACCAGGTCGGCGGCCTGCACGGCCAGCCGCGTCACCGCGTTGCGGCGCAGCCGGACCTGGTCGTAGAGGAGTTCCTCGTCCTCTTCGAGGCAGAAGCCGGTGTCGATCACCGTGACCGGGAAGGTGGTCCGGAACAGCTCGAGCAACGCCTCCCAGGTGCCTGGCCGGACCTCGGTCCAGAGCTCGGCCCGGGGCAGCCCGGGCAGGACCCGGGGGCCGCCGGGAGCGGCCCGCCGGACTGACTGCCGGAGCCGCAGGACATCGAGCTCGCCCCGCCCGGCCACCCTGGCCGCCCAGGCCAGGCCGGGCGCGTCATCGACGAACCCGAGCGTCTGGGCGACAGCACCTCCATAGGTGTCGGCGTCGACCAGCAGGACCTCACCACCAGCGGCGGCCGCCTCGAAGGCGAGGTTGACGGCAACGGTCGTGCGGCCCGGGCCGCCCTTCGGCCCCCAGACCGCGGCCAGGACCCGCCGCCCGTCGCGATCCGGCTCCATCGGGGCATCCCCGAGGTCCGGCGGTTCCTCGGCGTCGGGATCAGGCCCGGCGGGATCGGGCCCGGCGGGGTCGGGCTCGGCGGCCAGCGCGGCACGGGCTCGGCCCACCAGCGCATCCGGCGGATCGGCGTCGGAGGCCACATGCAGCAGCCCGAGCTGGCGGAGCCGTCGCTCGCTGTCCTCGTCGCCGGCTGCGACCACGCCGACCACCGCCAGCCCGGCCGCGGCCAGCCGGGCCAAGGCGTCCCGGTCCAGCCTCCGGGTCCCGGCGGCGACAACCGCCACCTCAGCCTGACCGGCGGCGGCCACGGCCAGCAGGTCGCTCAGGTCGTAGCACCGGTGCAGCACCTGCGCCCCAACCTGCCCGGCCTGGCAGGCCCGGACCAGCGCCGCCTCCCACTCCGCCC
>DATABK010000276.1:0-4010 GCA_036259695.1 Actinomycetes bacterium
CCGGTGGTCGTGGGGGCCGGCGAGGTGCCCGCCAGCCAGGTCGGGGCCGGGGCCACCGGGCATGGCGACGCCCACGTCAGCCTGGGCACGGCCGTCTACTTCGGCATCACCCTGGACCGGCCGGCCACCGACCCGGGCGGCCAGCTCGGGGTCCTCGGCCACATGGACCCCAAGCGCTACATCCTGTGGCTGGAGATCGCCACCGGCGGCGGGGCCCTGGCCTGGCTGCTGCGACTCCTCGGGCAGGCCGGGGCCGCCCCCGACTACGCCGGGGTCGACCGGCTGGTGGCCGAGCGGCTGGACGACGAGGGCCGGCTGCTGTTCGCGCCCTGGCTGTCGGGCGAGCGGGTGCCGGTGTTCGACGACCGGGCCAAGGCGGCCTTCGTCGGCCTGGACCTGTCGCACGACAAGGGGCACCTGCTGCGGGCCCTGATGGAGGGGGTGGCCTACCAGATGCGCTGGGCGCTCGAGTACGCGGCGGGGTTCGGGGAGCCGATCGGCGAGCTGCGGGCGGTCGGCGGGGGCGGCATCGGCAGCGCCTGGACCCAGATCATCGCCGACGTGCTCGAGCGGCCGCTCGGCTGCGTCCGTGACCCCCAGGACGCCGCCGCCCGGGGGGCGGCCGCCTGCGCCCTGGTCGGGATCGGGGCCGAGCCCGACCTGGGCTTCGCCCGCTCGGCCGCCGAGGTCGAGCGGACGGTGGAGCCGGTGGCGGCCCGCCGTGCGCGCCACCGGCGCCAGTACGCCGACTACCAGGCCCTGTACGCCGCCCTGGCCCCCCTGTACCACCGGGCGGGGTCGTGAGCGCCCCGGCCACCGGCGCCGCCGGGGCCGGGCTGCCCGCGACCATGCGGGCGGCCAGGTTCCACGGGCCGGGCGACCTCCGGGTCGAGACGGTCCCGGTGCCCCGGCCGGGGCCGGGGGAGCTGCTGGTGCGGGTGGTGGCGGCGGCCACCAACGGGACCGACGCCAAGTCACTGCGGCGCGGCCACCCGGTGCTGCTGCCCGACCCGCCGTGCGGGTTCGGGCACGAGTGGGCCGGGACGGTGGCCGCGCTCGGGGGCGGGGTGTCGGGGTTCGCGGTCGGGGACCGGGTGACCGGGGCCAACAGCGCCCCCTGCGGGCGCTGCCGTCCGTGCGCCCGGGGCGAGCCGTCGCGCTGCACCGACCTGCCGCCCTACCTGAACGGCGCCTACGCCGAGTACCTGCTGCTGCCGGCCCGGCTGGTCGCGGCCAACGTGGTCGCCGTCCCCGACGGGATGCCGCTGGAGCTGGCCGCGATCGTCCAGACGGTGGCCTGCTGCGTCCACGGGGCCGAGATCGCCGGGGCCGGGCCCGGGGTCACCGTGGCCGTGCTCGGCCTCGGCCCCATCGGCCTCGGCCTGGTCGCGGCCTGCTCGGCCCGCGGCTCCCGGGTGCTCGGGGTCGGCCGGCGCCGGACCGAGCGGCTCCGGCTGGCCCGCGCCTTCGGGGCCGAGGCGGCCGTTCCCGACCTCGGCGAGCTGGCCGCCCTGACCGATGGGGAGGGCCCGGACGTGGCCGTGGAGGCGGTCGGCCAGCCCCAGGCGTGGTCCCAGGCGGTGGCGGCCGTCCGCCGGGGCGGGACGGTGGTGCTGTTCGGGGGGCTGCCCCGCGGCGACGTGCCCCTCGACCCCTACCGGATCCACTACCACGAGCTGACCCTGCGCGGCAGCTACCACCACACCCCGGCGGCCATCCGCGAGGCCCTGGCCCTGCTGGCCGGCGGCGCCTACCCGTTCGCCGAGCTGCTCACCCACACCTACCCGCTCGAGCGGGTGGCCGAGCCCCTGGCCCAGGCGGCCGGGCTGGCCGACCGCGACGACCGCCTCCTCAAGGCCGTGATCCGGCCGTGAGGCCGGCGCCGGCCACGGTCGCCATCCTGGGGGCCGGGGCCATGGGCAGCGCCCTGGCCACCCCGGCGGCGGCCGCCGGCAACCGGGTGCGGCTCTGGGGGACCTGGCTGGACGACGACCTCCTGGCCGAGCTGCGGGCCGGCCGGCCCCACCCCCGGACCGGGGTCCCGGCCGACCCCGGGGTCGAGCTCTGGAACGCCGGGGGCCTGGCCGCCGCCCTGGACGGCGCCGTCCTGGTCGCGGTGGCGATCAGCTCCGACGGCGTGCTCGACGTGGCCCGCCGGGCCGCCGCCGCCGGGCTGGGGGCCGGGACCCCGCTGCTGCTCTGCACCAAGGGGTTCGGGCGCCACCCGGACGGCCGCGTCGGGCTGCTCCCCGGCCTGGTCGCCGCGGCCGCCGGCGGGAGCTGCCCGGTGGTGGCCGTCGGCGGCCCCTGCAAGGCCAACGAGGTCGCGGCCGGGCGGCCGACGGCGGCGGTGTTCGCCGGCGACGACGAGGCGGCGGTGGAGCGGTGCGCCCTGGCCCTGGGGACGCCCGCCTACCGGGTCGAGCGCAGCGGCGACCTCCTGGGGGTGGAGGCGGCCGCCGCGGCCAAGAACGTCTACGCGATCGCCGTCGGCATCTGCCACGGCCTCGCCGAGGCCGGCGGCGAGCCCTGGCACGACCTGGCCGCGGCCACCTTCACCCGGGCCGTGGCCGAGATGCGGCGCCTGGCCGCGGCCCTCGGGGGCCGGGAGGAGACCGTGCTCGGCCTGGCCGGGCTCGGCGACCTGGAGGTCACCTCCCTGTCCGGGCGCAACCGGGTGTTCGGGGCCAGGGTCGGCCGGGGCGAGCCTCCCGAGCAGGCGCTGGCCGCCATGGGCGCCGCCGGCCAGACCGTCGAGGGCGTCCCCGCCGCCCGCCTGGCCCGCGACCTGGCCGGGCAGCTCGCCCTCGAGCTGCCCCTGCTGGCGGCGGTCAACCGCATCCTCGACGGCGTCCCCGACCCGGCCGCCCTACTCGCCGGGGCCGTCCTCCCCGGATGACGACGCCGGCAGGCGGCCGGCCCGGCGTAGGCTCTCCCGGAGCAGGAACTCGATCTGGGCGTTGACGCTGCGCAGGTCGTCGGACGCCCAGCGCTCCAGGGCGTCGTACAGCCGCTTGTCGATCCGCAGCGGGTAGACCTTGCGGTCCGCCATGGACCCGCTCAGGTGTAGAGGGAGCCGCTGTTGACCACCGGTTGGGCCCCCCGGTCGCTGACCAGCACGACCATCAGGTTGGAGACCATGGCCGCCTTGCGCTCCTCGTCCAGCTCCACGATGTCGCGCTCGTTGAGGCTGCTGAGGGCGTGGTCGACCATGCCGACGGCCCCTTCGACGATCCGCTGGCGGGCGGCCACGATGGCGTCGGCCTGCTGGCGGCGGAGCATGTCGGCGGCGATCTCGGGGGCGTAGGCGAGCCGGCGCAGCCGGGTGTCGAGGACGGTCACCCCGGCGACGTCCAGGCGCTCCTGGAGGTCGGCCTGGAGGGTGGCGATCACCCGGTCGGCCGCCCCCCGGAGCGACTCCTGGCCCTCCTCGTAGCTGTCGTAGGGGAACACGCTGGCCACGTGGCGCACGGCCGTCTCCGCCTGGATGGCCACGAAGGCCTCGTAGTCCTCGACGTCGAAGGCGGCCTGGGCGGCGTCGGTGACCTGCCAGACGATCACGGCCGAGATCTCGATCGGGTTGCCGTTGGCGTCGTTGACCTTGAGCTCGTCGGTGTCGAGGTTGCGGATGCGCAGCGACAGGGTGCGCCGGGTGGTCAGCGGGTTGACCCAGTGGAACCCCGACCGCCGCACCGTGCCCATGTAGCGGCCCAGGAACACGGCCACCTTGGCCTGGTTGGGCTGGACGATGAGGAACCCGTTGAGGGCCACCAGCAGCGGCAGGGCCAGTCCGGCGGCGGCGGCGACACCGCCGTAGGACACCTCGTCCCCGCCGGTGAGCGAGGTGAGCAGCAGGACGGCCCCGGCCACCGCCAGCAGCAGCCAGCTGGCCGCCGCGAACAGGCCGGGGATGGTGCGAAGGTCGCGGTCCCGGGTCGCCATGCCGTCCTCCGTGATATGAGGGTGATATCACTCTTATATCACAGGAGACAGAGGGCGGGCCGGGGAGT
>DATABK010000277.1:0-2844 GCA_036259695.1 Actinomycetes bacterium
TCCCAGACGCGCTGGTCGACCGCGAGCCGGAAGTTGGCCACGGCCACCCCGTTGGGGGTGAAGCGCAGCTCCGGGTCGTCGGTCAGGTTGCCGGTGAGGGTCACCTGGTTGTCGCTCACCTTCGAGCTCCTTCCGTCCTTCCACGTAGGACGATCCTACGCGCTCTACCGAACATACGTTCGAATTGTGACATCCACCTCCCACATTCGGCGCCTGGCCAGGCAGCTACGATTGACGGGGAGCCGGTTGGACGGCGGAGTGGACCGCACGGGAGGATCACGGCCATGTCGAACCGCGCCGGCCCTTCCGTCCGCCGTGGCGGGCTGCCGGTCGCCCTGCTGCTGGCCGCCCTGCTGGGGGCGTGCGCGGACCAGGCCGACCCCTCGCGGGCGCCGGCCGCCCCGGCGTCGACCACCACGGCGGCGCCCACGACCGCGGCGCCGACCACCAGCGTGGCGACGACCTCCTCCATCCCGGCGTCGACCTCGGCCCGGCTGCCCAAGCCGATCCGTGAGGTCAAGCAGGGCGACCGGCTGGTCGGCGTGTACTGGCTGGCGACGTCGTCGGCGCGGCTGGCACCGGTGGAGCGCCGGCTGCGGGCGCTGGGCTATGCGCCTTCCAGCGGCGACCTGGACTGCGACCAGGGGGCACGCCGGGGGCTGGGGGCTCCGGCCGCCATGACCGCAAGGGTGGCCGTCTACTTCGGGACCGAGCGCGACGCGCGAGCGTTCGCCGAAGGGGTGGATGTCCGGCCGCGACCCGACGGCCACGCCGCCGCCATCCTGTACTGCCTGGACTGACCCCTGACATGGCCGATGGGGCTGCCGGGTGGGCGCGGCAGGCCCATCAGGTCGGTGGCTGGTCAGGTGGCGGCGCGGGCGGTCCCCTTGCGGGCCTGGCGGCGGACGGAGAGGGCGTCCAGGGACAGGGCCAGGACCGCGGCGCCGGCCAGGGCGGCCAGCAGGGCCACGGGCGTGCCGCGCTCGGCGGGCTGCGCCGCGGCGGCCGGCGGCTGGACCCTGGTGGACTGGTAGTACCAGCGGCGCTGCTGGGCCAGCGACGAGTCGGCCGCGGCCTGCGACGCCCGCTCGCCGGCCCGGAACCGCTGGAGCGCCTGGTCGGGGGCGGCGGCCTCGGTCATCGACGCCCGCTCGCCGGCCCGGAACTCCTGGACGGCCTGGGCGGCCTGGTCCGCGGTGGGCGGCTGGGCGGCGGCGGCGGTGGCCGAGCTCAGGACCGCGACCATGGCGCCGAACACGAGTGTCCGCGTGAGCTTGCCCATGGTTTTCCTCCTTGGTCGAGGGGCGGAGCCCCTGCTTGCTGTTGGCGCCGAGCCTGCGCCGGGCCGCTGACAGCTGGCTGACAGCCGTGAACCGCGCGAGAATGCCCGGGGCGCACCACACTCGCCCTGGAGGAGCGATGGAGGTTCGCCTCCTGGGCCCGCTCGAAGTGGCGGACGGCGGGCGGTCGATCGCGTACGGGGGAGCCCGCCAGCGGGCCGTGCTCGCCCTGCTGGTGCTGCACGCCAACCAGGTCGTGGCCAGCGAGCGCGTCCTGACGGAGCTCTGGGGCGAGGACGCGCCCCCCGGGGCGGCCAACGCCCTCCAGGCGGCGGTGTCGCGGCTGCGCCGAGCCCTGCCCGAGGGGCGGCTGGTCACCAGGCCGCCTGGCTACCTGTTCCGGGCCGTCCCGGACGAGGTCGACGTGAGCCGGTTCGAGCGGCTGCTCGCCCAGGGGCGCCAGGCCCTGGGCGACGGCGCCGCCGCCGAGGCCGCCGACACCCTCGCCGAGGCGCTGGCCCTGTGGCGCGGGCCGGCCCTGGCCGACTTCCGCTACGAGCCCTTCGCCCAGGCCGAGATCGCCCGGCTGGAGGAGCTGCGGCTGGTCTGCGTCGAGGAGCGGATCGAGGCCGACCTCGCCCTCGGGGCCGGGGCCGAGCTGGTCGGCGAGCTCCAGCGGCTGGTCGCCGACCAGCCGCTGCGGGAGCGGCTCCGCGGCCAGCTGATGCTCGCCCTCTACCGCGCCGGCCGCCAGGCCGACGCCCTGGAGGCCTACCGCGAGGTCCGGGAGCTGCTGCTTGAGGAGCTCGGCCTGGAGCCGGGCCCGGCCCTGGCCGAGCTGGAGACGGCGATCCTCCGCCACGACCCGGCCCTGCGGACGGCTCCGGCGCCGGCCCCGCCCGCGGCCGTGCCGGTCCGCAAGCCGGTGACCGTGCTCTGCGCCGAGCTCGAGGTCGGCTCCGGGTCGGGCGCCGGCCTCGACCCGGAGGCGTTGCGGGTCGTGCTGGAGCGGGCCCAGGCCATCCTCGGCGCCACCCTGGAACGGCACGGCGGGCGGCTGTCGGCCGTCGTCGGGCGGCGCATCGTCGGGGTGTTCGGGGTCCCGACCCTGCACGAGGACGACGCCCTGCGGGCCGCCCAGGCCGCCCTGGCCACCAAGGGGGCGCTGGAGGCCGAGGCGGCCATGCTGGAGGAGCGCGGGCTGGCCCTGTCGATGCGGGTCGGCCTGGCCACCGGGGAGGCGTTGGTCGGCGGCCCCGAGCCCTCGGGCTTCGCCGGCGACGCCGTCGGCCGGGCCGACGAGCTGGCCCGGCAGGCGGCGGCCGGCGAGATCCTGGTCAGCGACCAGACCCGCCGCCTGGCCGCGGCCGCGCTCGAGGTCGAGCCGGCCGGCGGCGACCGGTTCCGGCTGCTGGCGGCCCCGATCGGCGCCCGGCCCCTGCCCGTCCGCCTGGACGCGCCCCTGGTCGGCCGGGACGGGGAGCTGGGCCGGCTGCGCGACGGGCTGGCCCGCGCCACCCGGGACGGCCGGCCGGTGCCTGCCCTATGGCGACGGCATCACCTT
>DATABK010000278.1:0-1601 GCA_036259695.1 Actinomycetes bacterium
GGCGACACCACCGGCGACCCGGCCAGCACCGACACCACCACCGGTGAGACCACCGGCGACACCACCGACACCACTGAGGCGGTCGACGACACCGCCACCACCGACACCACCGTGGGCGAGGACGAGGCCCAGGACCCGGCCGCCGACCCCAACGGCAACATCAACAACCTGCCCCTCAACAGCGGGGTCCAGACCGGCACCGTGTTCAACCCGACCCCCTACGGTGAGGTTCCGGGCAGCACCCCGCAGGTGCTGATCCAGCGCCCGGGCAGCGGCCGCATCATCCCGCTCAACCGGGAGATCACCGTCCGGGTGCGCTTCGCCAACTTCGAGCCGGGGTTCTTCTCCGAGCCGCAGTCCGAGTACGGCGTCGGGACCCAGCGCCTGAACGGGCAGGGGTTCCTCCAGGGCCACAACCACGGCTGTTTCCAGCGGGTCGCCCGTAACGGCAGCGTGCCCGCCGAGACCTGCGACTCGTTCGTGGTCCTGTCCCAGGAAGGCGACTCGGACATCCTCACCGGCATCATGCCGCCCCTGACCCAGCCCGGCCGCTACCGCTTCTGCGCCGACGCGGCCGCCGAGAACCACTACCCGGCCGCCCGGGCGTTCGCCCAGCGCGGTGGGCCGGTGGACTGCGTCCGCGTGCTGGCCATGGACTTCAACGACCAGCGCCGGGCCAACAACAACGGCTAGCCCGCACCTGCCCGTCACCGACATGACAACGACTCAGGAGGAGCACCCTTCATGCTGAGAAGAGTGACGATGGCGGCGGTGGTCGCCGTCGTGGCTGCCGCGATGGCTGCGCCGGCCGCCCTCGCCCAGGACGACTACAGCACCACCCAGGTCGAGTACGGGCAGGACGTCTACGGTGGCACCGAAGGCGGCACCGAGGAAGAGGCCGCCACCGGGTCCGCCGGCCAGTCGGGCGGGGCCTGGACCAAGTTCACCGCCAAGCTGTCCGGTGACAACGAGGTCGGCGGGGGAGACCCCGACGGCAGCGGCACCGCGGCGGTCAAGACGCGCGGGACCGAGGTCTGCTACGACCTGAAGTGGACCGGGGTCGACGTCACCATGGCCCACATCCACAAGGGCGCCGCCGGCACCAACGGCGACGTGGTGGTCAACTTCTTCGCCAACGAGAGCCCGCTTGACGCCAGCAGCAAGTCCGGCTGCGTCCAGGCCAAGGCCGCCGTGGTCAAGGGGCTGGCCGCCAACCCCGGCAACTACTACGTCAACCTGCACTCGCCCGAGTTCCCCAAGGGCGCCATCCGCGGGCAGACCGTGCGCGTGGGTGCCAACGGCGACCAGCTGGCCTTCACCGGCGGTCCCATGTCCAAGGGCCTGATGCTGCTCGGCCTGTGCGTCATCGCGGCCGGTTCGACGCTGCTGGCGGTTGGCCAGCGCCGTCGGGTCGCCTACCACCGTCCACGCCACTAGCTACCTGACAACCCACGACATGCAGCAACTTGGCGACCCGGTGGACGACCGTCCGTCGAGGAGGGAGCGGACAGTCCGGAGGCCCGAAGGCGGCGTTGGCAACATCGACGCGAACCTGGGGACGCGGGCCACTCGCACCGGCCGCCAGGCAGGCAGGGAGGGGC
>DATABK010000279.1:0-2475 GCA_036259695.1 Actinomycetes bacterium
CCGGCCACCTAGTCGTCGGCTGCCTGGCGCTCGGCCGCCATGGCGGCGTTGATCCGGGCCGTCTCACGTTCCAGCCGGGTGGTGAGCTGCTGGCCGGTCGGCTCGACGGCCGGGTACTGCACCTCGGCCGGGTCGGTGACCTCGTCGAAGCCGTCCTTGCCGGAGGTGTAGCTCTGGTTGACCTTCTTGCCGCCGAGCGTGCCGGTGATCTTGAAGGTGTAGGCGCCGGGCGCGGTCGGGATGAAGAAGGCCCGGTAGTCGCCCTGCTCGCCCCGGCCCTCGCCGAAGTACGGCTCAAGCGTCATCTGCTTGGGCTCGGCGTCGCCGGTGGTGACGGCCACCTTGAGGCCCTTGGCGTCGGTCACCGGCCTGCCGTTGTGGCTGATCTTCACCTGGACGCTGTTGGTCACCCCGGCATACGCCGGCTCGGTGCCGAAGCCGACCACGAAGGTGTAGTTGGCCACCTTGTGCTCGCCGTGGGCCGATGCCGGCAGGGCCAACAGCGGAACCAGCAGCACGCCCAGCACGGCCGCGCCGAACGCGGTTCTCCTCATCATGTCCTCCCGGTGCCAAATGGAGCAGGACTGCAGCTCCGGTGCAGTCTCGCGGATCTCTCCGGTCAGGCGACGCGGGCGGGGGGCGCGCGGCCACCCAGGCCGGCGGCCAGCAGGATGGCCGGGCGGACCCAGCCGGTGGGGCGGACCCGGGCCGGGCGGTGGTCGGGGTGGTGCAGGCGACGGCGGCGCAGGGCGCGGCCGGCGACCTCGGCGACCCGGCCGGCCCAGGCCAGGCCGAGGGCCAGGGCCCCGGCGACCAGCAGCTGGACGGCGATGCCGGTGAGGAGCAGGCGCCCGTCGACCGGGCCGACCGGCGGGACCCCGGCCGCCGCCCGTTCGATCGACTCCTGGACCAGGTAGATGGTGACCTGGAGCAGGGCCAGGCGCCCGGCCAGGCGGCCCAGCGGCTCGCCGGCCGGCCGGCCCCCGCTGCCCAGGCCGGCCCGGAAGTGGCGGGCCAGGGTGGCCCCGAGCGAGGCCAGGCCGAGGACGATGGCGGCGGCGATGGCCGCCGACCAGTAGGCGTGGCCGCTCCCGGCGAGCACGGCCAGCCGCATGCCGGGCTCGGGAACGGCCAGGGCGTAGGCAACCCCGTGCCCGACCACCGCCCCGGCGACCGCCGCGCCGGCCAGCGGGAGTCGCCTGGCCATCCCTCGCAACTCCATCACAGAAGCATACGCGGCCGGCACCTGCGGGGGTCATTCCATCCACAGCCAGGCCCGAGCGCCGCGCCTGGCCCCCGCCGCCCCGCCTGCTTGACAAAATTTCTGTTCAATGATGGAGTGCTCTCATGCTCGACCTCGAGGTGATCGACGACCCGGCGGCCGCGGTGGTGGCCCTCGACCCGCTGCGGGCCCGCCTGCTGGCCGGGCTGGCCGAGCCGGCCTCGGCCTCGGCGCTCGCCGAGCGGGCCGGCCTCCCGCGCCAGAAGGTCAACTACCACCTGCGCATCCTGGAGGAGCACGGGCTGGTCACCGAGGTCGGCCAGCGCCGCTGGGGCGGCCTGACCGAGCGGGTGCTGCATGCCACGGCCGCTTCCTACGTCGTCTCGCCGGGAGCCCTCGGCGAGGCCGCCGGCGACCCCGACCGGATCGCCGACCGCCTGTCCGCTCGCTACCTGATCGCCCTGGCCGCCCGGGTCGTCCGCGAGGTCGCGGGCCTGGTCCGCCGGGCCGACCAGGCCGGCAAGCGCCTGCCCACCCTGGCCCTGGACACCGAGATCCGCTTCCGCTCGGCGGCCGAGCGGGCCGCCTTCACCAACGACCTGGCCGAGGCCGTCACCACCCTGGTCTCGCGCTACCACGACGCCAAGGCCCCGGGCGGCCGCTCCCACCGCCTGGTGGTGGTGGCTCACCCGCTGCCCGGCGGCCCCCGACCCGACGCCGAGGAGGCTCCATGACCCCCGAGCACCACGACCCCGCAGCCGCGCCCCGGGCGATCGACCTGGACATCGAGGTCCCCGGAACTCCCGAGGAGGTCTGGGAGGCGGTCGCCAGCGGGCCCGGGATCACCGCCTGGTTCGTGCCGGCCAAGGTCGAGGGCCGCGTCGGCGGTGCGGTCGAGCTCGACTTCGGGCCCGGCCTCGGGGTCGAGACGGCCGAGGTCACGGCCTGGGACCCGCCCCGCCGGTTCGCGGCCGAGGTGGCCGCCAGCGAGGGCCGGCCCCCCTTCGCCATGGAGTGGCTGGTCGAGGCCCGCGACGGCGGCACCTGCGTGGTCCGGCTGATCAACAGCGGCTTCGGCCACGGCGCCGAGTGGGACGCCGAGTACGACGCCACCGAGTCCGGCTGGCGGCTGTTCCTGCACAACCTGCGCCTGTACCTCACCCACTTCCCGGGCCAGCGGTGCACCTCGGTCCTGGTCAACGGGCACGCCGCCGGGCCCGGGCCGCGGGCGTTCGGCGAGCTGGCGGCGGCCC
>DATABK010000280.1:0-8877 GCA_036259695.1 Actinomycetes bacterium
GGCCCCCCGCCGGGTCGCCAGCAGGTGGCGCGGGATCAGCATGGGGGGCTCACAGGACCACGTTGTCGATCAGGCGGGTCCGGCCGACCCGGGCGGCGGTGGCCAGGACCTGGCCGGCTTCGGCCTGCTTGACCGGCTCGAAGGTGGCCTGCTCGACCAGGGCGACGTAGTCGGGCTCGACCCCGGGGGCGCCCTCCAGCACGTCGCGAGCGGCCACCTCCACGGCCGCCGGGTCGCGCTCGCCGGCCAGGAAGGCGGCCCGGCCGGCCGACAGGGCCCGGTACAGGGCGCTGGCCCGTTCCCGCTCGGTGGCCGACAGGTAGGCGTTGCGGGAGGAGACGGCCAGCCCGTCCGGCTCCCGTACGGTCGGGCAGGCGACGATCTGGTTCGGGAAGGCCAGGTCCGCGACCATGCGGCGGACCATGGCCAGCTGCTGGGCGTCCTTCTGGCCGAAGTAGACCCGCGACGGCCCGACCAGGTGGGCCAGCTTGGCCACCACCGTGGCCACCCCGTCCAGGTGGCCGGGCCGGACCAGCCCCTCCAGCCGGTCGGCCAGGCTGCCGCCGACCTGGAGCCGGACCTCGGGCGGGGCGGGCCACACCTCCCGCTCGGCCGGCAGGAAGGCCACATCGGTGCCCTCGGCGGCCAGGACGGCCAGGTCGGCCTCGCGGTCGCGGGGGTAGCTGGCCAGGTCCTCGGCCGGCCCGAACTGGAGCGGGTTGACGAACACCGATGCCACCACGAGGTCGTTCTCGGCCCGGGCCCGGGCCAGCAGGGCCCGGTGCCCGGCGTGGAGGGCGCCCATGGTGGGCACGAAGCCGACCCCGGCGCCGCGCTGTCGGGCGGCGTCGGTGGCGGCGCGCAGCTCAGCGCTGCTCGCGACCTCGCGCACGCCGTCCCAGCCTCCGGAGCAGCTCCAGCCGCTCGGAAGACTCCTCGCCCTCGACGTGGCCGTGCAGGCCGGCCTCGACCCGCGCCCTGGCCTCCGGGTCCAGGCGGCCGGCGGCGGCCGCCCGGTCGGCGACCAGCCGGGCCAGGGCGACGTACACGTTGATGACCTTCTGCTTGCGGGCCAGGGCCTCGGTGTGCATGGCCACGGTGCGCCCGTCGCCCCGCACCCACGGCCCGGACAGCCCGGCCTGCCCGGTGGAGAGGGCCGAGTCCACGCTGGCGTGGATCAGCCCACTGAGCAGGGCCGCCGGGTCGATCACGCCGCCGGCCCGGAGCTGGTCGGTGGCGGTGGCCGAGAGGGCGGCGCAGCCGTTGGCGGCAAGCACCAGGGCGGCGTGGTAGCGGACCCGGCCCGACTCGGGCACGTCCATGGGCCGGCCGCCGAGGGCGGTCACGACCTCCTTGCCGACCGGGTCCCCGGTGACCCCCCAGACCGTCCCCGGCATGCGGCCCAGGGTGGCCTCGAGGTCGTCGTTGAAGATCTGCACCGGGTGGCAGGCGGCGATCCGGGCGCCGACGGCGGCGGCCGGGGCGAGCAGGCCTGGGCCGTCGACCCCGGCGGTGTGGACCACCACCTGGTCGGCCGAGAACGCGCCGTCGGCGGCCAGGGCGGTGACCAGCGAGGGCAGCTCGTCGTCAGGGACGGTCAGGAGCACGAGCGAGGCGCCCCGGGTCGCCCCGGTGGGGTCGGCGATGGCCAGGCCGGCCGCCTCGACCCGCTCGCGGCCGCGGTCGGAGCGGGCGCCGACGGTGACCTCGACCCCGATCCGGTCGAGGAAGATGGCGAGGGCGAGGCCGACGCGGCCCGGGCCGATCACGGCGGCGGGCGAGAGCTTGCTGCCCTGCGTTGGCGGCATGGAACCCCCGATACCAGACGTCACAGACTATCTCCGGTCAAGTCAGGACGAAATACCCTGCGCCGGGCAATCAGGTGCAGGGTCCGGGCGCTCGACCGGTAGGGCTCGCGCCCGGCCACCAGCCGCTCCAGCTCGACCAGGCGCTGCCGCTCGGAGCGGCCAAGGTCCTCGTCCCCGGCCTCGGCGAACACCCCGACCCCGTAGGCGGCCACCAGGGCGAGCCCGGCCTTGTCGAGCTGCTGGGTGGCCTCGTCCAGGGTGATCGCCTCGGACCCTCCGTCCGTCGGGGGCCTGGGCATGAGGCCCCCGTGCCCCCCGCCGCCCTCGACCAGCCGCAGGGCGGAGGTGTGGTCGCCACGGCGGCCGGCCCGCAGGGCCAGCCAGTCGCGGTTGGCGAACCCGAGGGAGAGCACCCCGGCCTCGGTGAGGACGCCGGCCAGGGAGGCGAGCAGGGCCGCCTGGTCCTCGACCCGGGTGAGCAGGTCGTGGCAGACGGCCGCGTCCTGGCTGGCCTCGCCGAGCAGGCCGGGCAGGTCGGCGGCGTCGCCCTGGACGGTGGCCACCCGCCCGGCCACCTCGTCGCCCGCGTCGGCCGCCCGCTGGGCGCAGGTGGCCAGCATGGCCGCCGAGGTGTCGACCACCGTGACCCGGTAGCCGTGCCCGGCCAGGGCCACGGCCAGCTGGCCGGTGCCCCCGCCGGCGTCGACCACCGTGGCCGGGGGCGCCGGCAGGGCGTCCAGCACCTGCCCGAGCAGCAGCTCGAAGCCCAGCCTCCCTCGCCCCATCAGGCCTCCAGCTCCCCTACCGGGACGACCCCGGAGACGGGGCCGAGGCGGGCCAGGGCGGCCGCGGCCAGCTCGCCGTCGGGGAAGGTGGCGAACGGGTCGGCGTCGCACAGGGGCACGAGCACGAAGGCCCGCTCCCGGGCCCGCGGGTGGGGCACGGTCAGCTCCGGGGTGTCGACCGGCGGGCCGTCGTAGAGCAGGAGGTCCAGGTCGGCGGTGCGGGGCCCCCAGCGCTCCTCCCGGACCCGGCCCAGCCCATCCTCGGTCGCCCGCAGCAGCTCCAGCAGCTCGTGCGGGCTCCGGTCGGTCTCCAGCACCGCCACCGCGTTCAGGTAGGGGCCCTGCTCGGGCCCGCCGACGGGCGTGGTCTCGTACACCCGGGACACGGCCATGACGTGAGTGTGCTCGTCGGCGTCGAGCACCCGGACGGCCGTGTCGAGGATGGCCATGCGGTCGCCCAGGTTGGAGCCGAGCCCGACGTGCGCCCGTGTCATGCCCGTCCCTCCCCTGTCGTCTCGCGGTCCCTGGTGATCTCCACGGCGACGCTGGCGTCGACCGGCAGCGGTGCCTGCGGCTTGGTCACACGGACCCGGACCTGGCGGACCCGCTCGTCGGCCAGGACCAGCTGGGCCACGTCCTCGGCCACCGCCTCGAGCAGCTTCCGTGGGCGGCCGCCGACCACCTCGGCCACCCGACCGGCCAGGCTACCGTAGTCGACGGTGAGGTCGAGGTCGTCGGCCTGCCCGGCCGCGGCCAGGTCGACGGCCAGCTCCAGGTCGACCTCGAACACCTGGCCGAGCTGGGCCTCGTGGGGCAGCACCCCGTGGTGACCGCGCACACGCAGGCCCCTGAGCAGGATGCGGTCCTCGGTCATGGCCGCAGGACCGGCGACCCGTGGTGCAGGACCATCCGCCAGCGCCCGTCCTGGCGGCGGAAGACGTTGGTGGCCAGCACCTTGGCATCCTCCATGTCCGGGCCGCCGGCCCCGCCCGAGAGGATGTTCTCGGCGCAGGTGACCCAGGCGGCATCGACCTCCACGTGGACCTGGACGTCGGTGAGGATGAACTGGATGTAGGCCGAGTTGGCGAAGATGGCTGCCCAGGACCTGCGCACCTGGGGCCAGCCGCTCATCACGTCCCAGCCCGGGTGGATGCAGCGGACCTCGTCGTCGTGCTGCCAGCACGCTTCCATCCGGTCCATGTCCAGGGCCTCGAAGGCGGCGTAGAACTCCTCGTTGGCCTCGGCCACGGCCTTGACGTCGGCCTGGTTCACGTGGCCCCCCAGCGGAGCATCGCCTCGGTCATGCGGACGGCCCTGACCAGGGGGGCGACGTCGTGGACGCGGACGATCCGGGCCCCGCGCTCGACCGCCCACACCACCGTGGCCGCCGTGCCCTCGACCCGCTCGTCGGCCGGGCTGTCCAGGGCCCGGCCGATGAACGCCTTGCGGCTGGTCCCGACCAGCACCGGGTGGCCCAGCCGGGTGAACCGGGCCAGGCCGTCGAGCAGGGCGTAGTTGTCCTGGTCGCGCTTGCCGAACCCGATCCCGGGGTCGACGACCAGGGCCTCGTGGTCGACGCCGGCGAACTCGGCGGCCAGGCAGCGCTCGGCCAGGAACGCCTCGACCTCGGCGACCACGTCGTCGTAGCGGGGGTTGTCCTGCATGGTCGCCGGGGTCCCGAGCATGTGCATGAGCACCAGCGGGACCTTGGCCTCGGCGACCACGCCGAGCAGGTCGGGGTCGTGGCGGCCGGCGCTGACGTCGTTGACCATGGACGCCCCGGCGGCGATGGCGGCCGCGGCCACCGCCGCCTTCCTGGTGTCGACCGACAGCGGCACCCCGGCCTTGGGGGCCAGCTCCTCGATCACCGGCAGGACCCGGTCCAGCTCGACCTGCTCCGGCACGTCGACGGCCCCGGGCCGGGTCGACTCGCCGCCGACGTCGAGCAGGTCGGCCCCCTCGGCGGCCAGGGCCAGCCCGTGGGCCACGGCCGCCGCCGGGGCCAGGAACAGCCCGCCGTCCGAGAACGAGTCCGGCGTGACGTTCACCACCCCCATGACCAGGCAGCGCCGCCCGGTCGGCAGGACCCGGTCACCGACCCGCAGGTCATGCGGTGCGAGCGGGGCAACGGACACGAGACGACCTCCGGGAGTTGGCCCGGTCATCTTACGGCGGGTCAGCCGAGGCGGGTGACGCCGAGGAGGTTCATGGCCTCCATGCGGGTCGACATCGAGTCGCGGAAGGAGCCCCGGACGGCGGAGGTCACGGTGACCGCGCCCGGCTTGCGGACCCCGCGCATGCTCATGCACAGGTGCTCAGCCTCGATCACCACCAGCGCCCCCCGAGGCTCCAGCCGCTCGACCATGGCGTCGGCGATCTGGGCGGTCAGCCGCTCCTGGACCTGCGGCCGCCGGGCCAGACCCTCGACCAGCCGGGCCAGCTTCGACAGCCCGGTGATCCGCCCCTGCTCGTTCGGGACGTAGGCGACGTGGGCCTTGCCGTGGAACACGATCAGGTGGTGCTCACACAAGCTGTACATGGGGATGTCGCGGACCATGACCATCTCGTCGTGGCCCTCGTCGAAGACCGCCTCCAGGACCCGGGCCGGGTCCTCGCGCAGGCCCGAGGTGATCTCCTCGTACATACGGGCGACCCGGCCGGGGGTCTCGCGCAGGCCCGGGCGGTCGAGGTCCTCGCCGATGCCCTCCAGGATCAGGCGGACGCCAGCCTCGATCTTGGCCAGGTCGACCCCTCGGGTCCCGGCCAGGCTGCCGGCCTGGACGTGGCCGTCCTGCTGGGCCGTCACGGGCGCGCTCAGTCGGACGGCGAGCCGTCCTGGGCGCGGGCGATGCCGGCCTCGTCCCGGGACCGGCCGCCGTTGGAGCGGACGTGGCCGGGGGGCGGGGCCATGATGCCGCGGGCCGGGCGCTTGACCACCGGGGCGAGGATCTGGGCCAGCTCCTCCTTGCCGATGGTCTCCTTCTCCATCAGCGCCTCGACCATGGCGTCGGCCACGTCGCGGTAGGTGGTCAGGATCTGCTCGGCCTCGGCGTGGGCCTCGTCGATGAGGCGGCGCATCTCCTTGTCGATCTCGAAGGCCACCTGCTCGGAGTAGTCCTGCTGGTGGCCGAAGTCCCGGCCGAGGAAGACGTTCTCCTGCTTGGTGCCGAGGACCAGGGAGCCGAGCCGGTCGCTCATGCCGTACTCGCAGACCATCTTGCGGGCCACCTGGGTGGCCTTCTCGATGTCGTTGGAGGCGCCGGTGGTCGGGTCGAGGAACCACAGCTCCTCGGCCACCCGGCCGCCCAGCAGCATGGCCAGCTCGTCGATCATCTCGCTCCGGGTGACCAGGAACTTGTCCTCGACCGGGAGGCTGAGCGTCCAGCCGAGGGCGCGGCCGCGGGAGATCACCGACACCTTGTGGATCGGGTCGGCGTTGGGCAGGGCGTGCCCGACGATCGCGTGGCCCGACTCGTGGTAGGCGATCATGCGCTTCTCCTTGTCGGAGATCACGCGGGTCTTGCGCTCGGGGCCGGCGATGACCCGGTCGATCGCCTCCTCCAGCTCGTCGTCGGCGATCTCCTTCTGCCCGTGCCGGGCCGACAGCAGGGCGGCCTCGTTGACCACGTTGGCCAGGTCGGCCCCGGTGAACCCGGGGGTCCGGCGGGCCAGGACCTCCAGGTCGATGCCGGTGGCGATCGGCTTGCCGCGGGCGTGGACCTTGAGGATGTCCAGGCGGCCCTTGAGGTCGGGGCGGTCGACGGTGATCTGGCGGTCGAAGCGGCCCGGGCGGAGCAGGGCCGGGTCGAGGATGTCGGGCCGGTTGGTGGCCGCGATCAGGATCACGCCCGACTTCACGTCGAAGCCGTCCATCTCGACCAGCAGCTGGTTCAGGGTCTGCTCGCGCTCGTCGTGGCCGCCGCCCAGGCCGGCCCCGCGCTGGCGGCCGACGGCGTCGATCTCGTCCACGAACACGATCGCGGGCGCGTTCGCCTTGGCCTGCTCGAACAGGTCGCGGACGCGGGAGGCGCCGACGCCCACGAACATCTCCACGAAGTCCGAGCCGGAGATGGAGAAGAACGGCACCCCGGCCTCGCCGGCCACGGCCCGGGCGAGCAGGGTCTTGCCGGTCCCCGGGGGCCCGAACAGCAGCACGCCCTTGGGGATCTTGGCCCCCATGGCCTGGAACTTGGCCGGGTTCTCGAGGAACTCCTTGATCTCCTGGAGCTCCTCGACGGCCTCGTCGACCCCGGCCACGTCCTGGAATGTGATCTTGGGCTGGTCCTTGGTGACCAGGCGGGCCTTGGACTTGCCGAAGCTCATCACCCGGTTGCCGCCGCCCTGCATCTGCTGCATGAGGAAGAAGAACAGCAGCAGGAGCACGGCGAAGGGGAGCAGCTGGATGAGGATCTGGACCAGCACCGACTGGCCGCGGGGGTCGACCCGGGCCGGGACGTTCTCGTCCCGGAGCAGGTTGAACAGGTCCTTGCCCTGCTGCTCGGCGTAGGCGGCCTCGAACTTGCGCCCGTCGGTGTAGGTGCCCGTGATCTTCTGGTCCTGGTCCTTGAGGACCGCGTCCTTGACCCGGCCGTCCTGGATGCTCTTGACGACGTCGGACAGGCGGGCCTGCTCGACCTGGGGGCTGGCCGCGAAGAAGCGGAAGAACAGAAAGACCAGCACGAGGATCAACAGCAGATACGCCATTGGTCCACGGAACAGTCGGTTCAGATTGGGCATCGTCTCATCCTGTCGCTCCTCCCCGGTCCATAGTGGCACGACCTTGCCGTTTGTGAAGCCGCAACGATCGGGCCATGCCCGGTTGGGAGGGGGCGGTGTCTGAACTGCGTGGTCAGAAGGGTCATCGTAGCAGGCAGGTCAGCGGCCGCGGTACACCTCTGGCTTGAGCGTGCCCACGAACGGCAGGTTGCGGTAGCGCTCGGCGTAGTCCAGCCCGTACCCGACAACGAACACGCTCGGGATGTCGAAGCCGGCGTACTTGACTTCGATGTCGGCCTTGAACTGCTCGGGCTTGTAGAGCAGGGCGCACACCTCGAGGGTCGCCGGACGCCGGCTGCGCAGGTTCTTCAGCAGGTAGTTGAGGGTCAGGCCGGAGTCGATGATGTCCTCGATGATGAGCACGTCGCGGCCCTGGATCTCGCGGTCGAGGTCCTTGAGGATGCGGACCACGCCCGAGGTCTGGGTGGCCGAGCCGTAGGACGACACGGCCATGAAGTCGAACTCATGGGGCACGGTCAGGTGCCTGGCCAGGTCGGCCATGAGGATGAAGGCGCCCTTGAGGACGCCGACCAGGAGCACGTCGCGGCCGGCGTAGTCCTTGGAGATCTGGGCGGCCAGGTCACGGACCTTGGTCTGGACCTGATCCTCGTTGAGCAGCACCGACTCGATGTCGTCCTCGTACACGGGCGCCTGGCTCCTGATGGGGATCCGCTCGGGAGGGGGGTCGGGGGCTCAGGGAGCGGAGCGGTAGCCCCCCGGATGGCAGGGTAAGCCTAGCGGCTCCGTCAATCCGCCGGGAGGTCCAGGATCCGGTCGGTGGCGGCGGCGTCGGGGACGGGCTGGCCGGCCCGCCTGGCCGCCTCCCGAACGACCCGCCGGGCCAGGGCGACCGGGAGCGCGGCCAGGGCGTCCGCGTCGAGCCCCAGGGCCTCCGCGTCGAGCGGCAGGGCCTCCGCGTCGAGCGGCAGGGCCTCCGCACCGAGCCGCGCGGGACCCGCACCCCGGGTTGTCGGGGCCCCATCCGGGAGGGTAGCCCATGGCGGGTCGGGGGGCGCTTGGCTGTCCACACCCCCCGCCAGCGTGGCGGTCAGGGCCTCGGCGACCAGGGGGTCCAGCCAGCTCCGCTCGGCGGCGGCCAGGGCGGCGGTGCGGGCCAGGGCCTGGGTCGCGCCCGGGCGCAGCTCCTCCAGCAGGGGGAGCAGCCGGCGCCGGACCCGGTTGCGCAGCGGGCCGTCCTCGGCGTTGGTCGGGTCCTCGCGCCAGTCCAGGCCGAGGGCGGCGCAGCAGGCGTGGGTCTCGGACCGGCGCGCGGTGAGCAGGGGCCGGAGCAGGCGGCCGGAGCGGACGGCCATGCCGGCCAGGCCGTCGGGGCCGGTCCCGCGGAGGAGCTGGAGGGGGACCGTCTCGGCCTGGTCGTCGAGGGTGTGGCCGGTGGCCAGCCACTGGCAGCCGAGCTCGTCGGCGGCCGGCCACAGGGCCTCGTACCTGGCCGCCCGGGCCGCTCCCTCGGGGCCGGCCCGGCGGTGCGGCTCCAGGTCGGCCGGGGC
>DATABK010000281.1:0-2669 GCA_036259695.1 Actinomycetes bacterium
AACACCTCCCCGCGCCGGACCGCGAAGCTCACCCCGTCGACGGCGTTCGTCCTGGCCTTGCGATAGCGCTTGACCAGGTCGCGGACCTCCACCACCGGCCCCTGCCCGTTGCCCTCCACGTCCACCTCCAGCTGACTGACCGCCAGCCTAGTCCTCGCCCACCAGCACGCTCAGAGCGGAGGCGCTCCACGCCGCCAGGGCCGAGCGGAAGCCTTCACGGGCGCCGGGGCCGGGCGTGCCGCCGGTCATGGTCTAGCGGGTCAGCACAACCTTCCCGGTGACCTTGCGGTCGTACAGGTCGGCGATCAGCGGGAGGGCCTCGGCCAGGGGGGCGGTGGCCTGGACCTTGACCGAGAGGGTGCCGGAGGCGGCCTGGTCGGCCAGGGTGGCCATGTCCTTGACGGCCTGGGCCGGGGGGACGCTGGTGAAGACCCGGAAGCCGTAGATGGTGACGGCTTTGCTGTAGAAGGTCTCGACCCGGAAGGTCGACTCGGCGTCGGCGGAGTTGCCGTAGACGACCACGCGGCCGTTGCGGGCGGTGGCGCTCAGCAGGGGGCCGAGCATGGGGCCGCCGATGCCGTCGAGGACGACGTCGAACTCGCCGTCGACGGAGGAGCCGTCGCCCGGGTGGACCAGGGCCTCGGCCCCGGTGGCGCGGACGGCGGCGGCGCGCTCCTCGCTGGCCGCCTGGCCGGTCACGGTGGCCCTGGTCTGGAGGGCGAGCTGGAGGGTGAACTGGCCGACGCCGCCGGCCGCCCCGGTGACCAGGACCCGGTCGCCGGCGTGCGTCCTGGCCAGGCGGAGGATGCCGGCCGCGGTCAGGCCGGCCACGGGCAGGGTCGCGGCGGTGACGAAGTCGCAGGCCGACGGCAGCGGGGCGGTCCACTCGGCCGGGACGACCACCCGCTCGGCGAAGCTGCCCCCGCCCGCGGACACCGCCACCACCCGCTCGCCAACGTCGAAGGTGGTCACGCCCTCGCCGAGGGCGGCCACCGTCCCGGCCACGTCCCAGCCGATGACCGTGCCCGGCGGCTGCTTGGCCGCCGTCCGGACCTCGCCCCGGTTGACCGAGGCCGCCTCCATGTCGAGCAGGAGCTCGCCGGGACCCGGGGTGGGCTCGGGCACGTCGGCGAGGGACAGGGCTGGGGAGGCCGTCGGGTCGGCCACGAGTGCGCGCATGGGCAGAGCCTACTACGCCGGTTCGTCCACTCCATCCCTCCGCCCGGACGTGCCGATCAACGGGAAGATGGTCTCGGGATCGGGCCGGTCACGCCGGGCCTGGGCCCTGCTGGCCGCCAGCTCGGCCTGGCCCGGCGGCTCAGGCGGGCAGGCGGCTGTAGGCGCGCAGGATGGTGAGGTTGTGGACGGTCACCCAGGCGCGCCATTCGAGGCCGGCGGCCTCGGTCCAGGCCGGCCAGCCGACCGTCCAGCCGCCGTCGGGCTGCTGGCTGGCGGCCAGGGCGTCCAGGTGGGCCTCGATCAGCTCGTCGGGGAACAGCCGGCGGGCCATCGCGTCCGGGGTGGGGGCGAAGTCGAGGGGGCGGTGGACGTCGCCGGTGGCCGCCGGGTCGAGGGCGACCAGCTCCTGCTCCCGGGTCAGGTCGCCGATCCGCCGGAACGCCGCCTCGGCCCGATCCCGGTCGGGGACGTGGTCGAGGAAGGTCAGCACCGACCTGACCTCGTAGGCGTTGGTCTCGGCGACGGCGTCGACGGCCCGCCAGGTGAAGGCGGTCGCGCCCTCCAGCCAGGGGTGGGCGACCCGGTGCTTGTGGAGCAGCCCGGCGATGGCCGCCGTCGGCACCAGCCCGGCCGGCGGATCGGGCTCGGTCTGCCACCACGGGGCCCTCGGGTGCTCGAGGGCCGAGGGCAGCACGAAGGGCACCCCGCCCTCGGCCGTGCTCGCCGTTCCCAGCCAGTCGCAGGCCGCCGCCACCATCGGGTGGTCCATGGCCCCGACCTCGTCCAGCACCCGGAAGGCGACCTCGACCGGCTCGGGCTGGCTGGCTGGCCCGCGCAGGTCCGGCTCCAGGGCGTTGCCGAAGCCGCCGTCGGGGTTCTGGTAGGCGGCCAGCGCCGCCAGCACCGGTCCCCGGTCTCCGCCCAGGAACAGGTGGGCGAACCGGTGCCGGTCGATCAGCCGCCCGGTCCGCCAGATGAACCCGGCCGCGCCGTCCAGCAGGTCGGTCATGGTGTCCTCCTCGTCAGCGGTGGTGATCCGCCGCCCATGGTGGGCCGAGGCCGGCCCGGCTGTCTTGAAGGAAACGGACCTCCCGGCGCGGCGCCCGCCTAGCGACCGGCGCGGACGGCGGCGGGGGAGCGGCCGGCCAGGCGGGTGCACTCGGCCGTCATGTGTGCCTGGTCGGCGTAGCCGGCCAGGGTGGCCGCCTCGGCCAGGGTCGGCCGGCCGGCCCGGTCGTCGGTGAGCAGGGCCAGCAGCCGCTGGAACCGCAGCACCCGGGCCAGGGTCTTGGGGCCGTAGCCGACCCCGTCCAGGAACCGGCGGCGCAGCTGCCGCTCGCCCAGCCCGACGGCCGGGCCGAGGGCGGCGACCCGGCCGGCCGCCGCTGGGTTCCGCTCCAGCCAGGCCACGGACGCCGCGACCAGCGGGTCGGGCGGGGCGGCGTCGCCGGCCCGGGCGGCCAGGCCGGCGACCATCGCCTCCAGCCGGG
>DATABK010000282.1:0-4071 GCA_036259695.1 Actinomycetes bacterium
CCTGGAACTCCGGGAGGAGCTCGAATTACACCAGCAGGAGGAAAGACAGCTAGGCTATACACGCCATGAGCGAGGCCTGCCGTGCATCTGGTATGACCATGAAACGAAGCGATGCCGGCACTATGAGCACCGCCCGCCGGCTTGTCGGGAGTTGCCGGTTGGCGGTCACAGCTGCCTCTTCTGGCGGGAGCGGCGACTTCTCCAGCAAAGCCGTGGGCCAGGGTACGAAGGGAACCAGCCAGCGAACCCGTAGTTTGGGAAACTCAGCCGAGTCCATGCCTGCCACATGGTGTGCTTGAATTCATCGAGAACCTTCTCACGGCGAACCGCACAGCACGGACACGACGGACCGGAACACTGGCATGCTTCGCCGCTCCCGCTCGTCGCAGGAGACCGCGATGGCCAAACCCTGGCGATGCAGACTCCGACTCCACCGCTGGCAGCGCATCCGCGGCCCAGACGGCCAGTGGTACCGCGAATGCCAAGCCTGCGGAACACAGTTGATCGATCGCCACAGGGAGGGTCCTCCGCCTACCGCGATCGGCTGATCCGGCGAGCTACAGGAGTCGCTACTGGTCCTAGCTCCGCGTCGTCCTGGTGGTCGTCGCCGTCGCCCACCGTAGGCTCGGCCCCGGTCTTCGGCCACGACCTCGACAGCGGATCGGGCGCTGCCGTCCTCGGCGGTCCAGCTCCGCTGCCGGAGCCGACCCACGACCACGACCCGGCTGCCCTTGGCCAGGGACTCGACCGCATGCTCGGCCTGGTCGCGCCACACGATCACGGTGAAGAACGACGCTTCCTGCTCCCGCCGCCCGGACACCGCCACCCGGAACATGGCCCGGGCGATCCCGGACTCGGTGGAGCGGCTGGTGGCTGGGGCGAACACCCGGGAGTTGATGGAGTGCATGGGCCACAACTCACCAGCGGTGGCGCTGCGCTACCAGCATGTGATGGCCGGGCCGGGCCGTCGCCGCCGCTCTGGACGAGCTCGTCCAGGCCGCCGCCAGCCTCCTTCCGGAGCGCCCGGCCGAGGGCCTAGTGGCACGCTGGTGGCACGAAACCGGCGCGCGAAGCCGGAGGGTCCCGGCCGCCGCTGCGCGTGGGCGCTGACCTGGGTTGTTGTGGGTGGAGATGATGGGACTCGAACCCACGACCCCCTGCTTGCAAAGCAGGCGCTCTGCCAACTGAGCTACATCCCCATGCTGACCTGCGGTTTTGCGTCGCACCGCGCCTTGTGCACGGTAGCATAGCGCTCCACCAGGACCATAACAGCAGCGAACGCCTCAACGCCTCTATGAGGTCGCGATGGTGTCGGCACGGTTGACCGCGAGCGGTGGAGGCAACCCGAGCTCCCGGGATCAGCCCGGGTCGCCCTCAGCGTACGGACTGGACATCATGTCCAGCGCCCGGTGATCCGGTGGTCGCGTTCGGCTGGACACCGAGGCGGCAACGGCGGTCTACGCTGCCGGCCACCAGGTTCTCAGCGGGCAGCAGACCAAGGTAGACTGCCGGCGACCAGGCCAGGGGGCCGCCTGCGGAAGGAGTGGACATGACCCACCACGAGCATCCCAATGTCGCCGTCGTCCGGGAAGGCTTCGAGGCGCTTCAGCGGGGCGACACTGCCTGGATGGACCAGCATCTGGCCGACGATGTCATCTGGCATGTCGGTGGCAACAGCAAGTGGGCCGGGGCCTACCAGGGCAAGCAGCAGGTGCTGGAATACTTCGCCCGCCAAGCCCAGGCCACCAGCGGGCCGCCGTCGGTGGATATCCATGACATCGTGGGCAACGACGAGCACGTGGTCGTCCTTGGGAGCGCGAAAGCGACCGCGCGGGACGGGTCCAGCGCCGAGTGGAAGTACACCCAGATCTTCCACATCCGGGACGGGAAGGCGACCGAGGTCTGGGGGATGGCGGAGAACGACGCCGCGGTCGACCCGTTCCTGGATGGCCTGCCCGACTGAGCGCCGGCGAAGGGCGACTCGGCGATCCATCGGGGCGTTCGTCGGGGTGGTGCCTGGCCGAGTCGTGAAGTGGCAGTGCTAGCGCACCAGCAGGTCCAGGCCGGAGGGTTTGACCATGGGCCGTGCCTCACGACCGACGCGGTTCGCCACCGCGGGCCGAATGGTCACGGTCGATGGTCTCGGCGGCGCTCACCGGGTCTTGATCCAGGACACGGGTCTGCGTCTGCCGGGCGGCCTCGGGGGTGGCGCCCGGGCCTGCGATCACGACTGGAACCTGTTTGGCGAGCTGCTTGATCTCGTGCGCGTGGTCCAGGAACCTCTCTGGGTTCATGCCCAGGAGGACCACGACCGCGGGTGCGATGGAGCGGGCGATGTCGGCGACCGCGTCGACGGGGCTGTCGGTGCCGAGGTAGGTGATCCGCCAGCCGCGGCGGCGCAAGGCGACCCCGAAGGCCAGCAGGCCGAGTTCGTGCTGTTCGCCCGGTACGCAGGCGAGAATGGCGCCTGGGCCTTGGCCCTGGCCCCAGCCTTGGGCAAGACCGAGGAGGCGTCCTCGGATCAGGTTGGAGGCGAAGTGCTCCTGGGCGACCGACACCTCGCCGGTCTCCCATCGTTCCCCCAGCCTGTGCAGGTACGGAATGAGGACCTCCTGGAGGACCGTCTCGACGGTGTAGGCGGCAAAGAGCCGGTCGAGGGCGGTGTTGGCAGCCTGCTCATCCAGCCGGTCGAGTGAGGCGGTGAGGTTGCCGGCCGCATCGTCCAGGGTGGTGGTCGACGGCGAGGCCGTGCGCGGTGCTGGTTCGCCGCCGCTGAGAACCAGGCGGGCCGCCTGGGCGGCGGCGAGTCCACCGGAGACAAGGCTCTGCATGCGCCGCACCCGGGCTTCGTCAGCAGCGCTGTACAGCCGGAAGCCACCCGGTGTCCGTGTCGGCTGGAGGAGCCCGTAGCGCTGCTCCCAGGCCCGGAGCAGCTCGGGACTGACCCCGGCCCGTTTGGCCAGCTGGCCGATCCGAAGGTAGCCCGGTCCGGCGTCGGGCGTGGCCTGGTGGTTCTGCTGTTCGTTCACACCCTTACTGTACAAGCAATGAACGATCTCTGTACAGACTCTTGACAAGTGGCCGAAGTGCTGGCAATCTCTCCACAGGACCTAGACAAACTCTAGACAGAAGGGGAGGTCCATGAAGAGAGTCAACGCCCTGGCCGCGATCCTCACGATCGTCGGCGGGCTCAACTGGGGCCTGGTCGGGCTGTTCAAGTTCGACCTGGTCGCCGCCGTGTTCGGCGGAATGCGCTTCGGCGAGGTGAACGTCGGCAGCCGCATCGTCTACACGCTCGTCGGGCTGTCCGCGCTCTACCTGGCCAGCCAGCTCCGGACGCTCATCAGCAGCTCCGAGCCAACCCCCGCCAGCTCCGTCAGCTCCTGACCGAGTCCCCGAAAGGATCAGACAATGCTCCGTCTTCTCCGTCCCCGCCGCGCCGCCGTGGTCGGCGTCCTCGGCATGGCCCTCCTGGCCACCGCCTGCAGCAACGACACCGGCACCTCGACCAGCCAGGCCCCCGCCGCCCCGTCCACCACCGCCGCCTCGGCGACCGCGTCAGCCCCGTTCGGGGCCGCCTGCTCGGCCGTGCCGGCCAGCGGCGCGGGCAGCCTGGAAGCCCTGGCTCAGGACCCGGTGGCCACCGCCGCCTCCAACACCCCGGACCTGTCCACTCTGGTCACCGCGGTCAAGAAGGCCGACCTGGTCAACACCCTGAACAGCGCCCAGGGCATCACCGTGTTCGCGCCCACCAACGACGCCTTTGGCGCCCTCCCCAAGTCCACCCTCGACAAGGCCCTTGGCGACCCCCAAGGGGCTGCTGACCACCGTGCTCACCTACCACGTGGTCCAGGGCAAGCTCACCCCTGACCAGCTCGCCGGCAGCCACAAGACCCTCCAGGGCGACACCCTCCAGGTCACCGGCAGCGGCCAGGACTTCACCGTCAACGGCGACTCCAGCGTGGTCTGCGGCAACGTCAAGACCGCCAACGCCACCGTCTACCTCATCGACCAGGTGCTCCTGCCCAAGAGCTGACCACTACACAGCACCGAGCCCGGGGGGGGGGGGGG
>DATABK010000283.1:0-4073 GCA_036259695.1 Actinomycetes bacterium
CCACCGGCTCCAGCCGGGGCGTCCCCCCGGCGGCCGCCCGAGCACGCCCCAGGGCCGCGGCCAGCGGGCCCAGCCGCCGCCGCTCGGCCGCGGTGAGCGTCACAGCTGCCATGGGCCGAGCATGCCACGGCCCGGCGGTGCTCAGACCGGGTGGCGGAGGCCGGCGACGGGCTGCTGGCCGGTGAGCTGGGCCATGTCGGCGGCTGGGACCGGGCGGGAGAAGTGGTAGCCCTGGGCCAGGTGGCAGCCGAGGGCGGCCAGGGCCTCGGCCTGCTCGGGCTGCTCGACGCCCTCGGCCACGGTGTCCAGGTGCAGGGTCGCGGCCAGGGCGAGGATGGCCCTGGCCACCGCCGACTCCTCGGGACCGCCGGCCACGCCGTCCACGAACGACTTGTCGATCTTGACCGCGTCGATGGGCATCTGCCGCAGGTAGGCCAGGGACGAGTAGCCGGTGCCGAAGTCGTCGATGGCCAGGTGGACCCCGAGCCCCTTGAGCTCCTGGAGGCGGACGACGGCCACCTCCAGGTCATGCATCAGGACGCTCTCGGTGATCTCAAGGGCCAGGCAGTCGGGCGGGAGCCCGGAGTCGCGCAGGGCCGCCGCCACGGTGGCCGCCAGGTCGTTGCGGAGCAGGTGGTGGGCGGAGAGGTTGACGTGCAGGAGCAGCGGGCCGGCGTCGGCGACCCAGCCGGCCACCTGGCGGCAGGCCTGGCGGAGCACGAACCGGTCGAGCTCGACCACCAGCCCGGTCTCCTCGGCCAGGGGGATGAACTCGGCCGGCGGCACCAGCCCGCGGTCCGGCCGCGGCCAGCGGACCAGGGCCTCGGCCCCGACCACCCGGCCGTTGTGGAGGTCGACGATCGGCTGGTAGTGGACCACCAGCTCCCGGCGCTCGATCGCGCCCTCCAGGGCGGCCTGGACGTCGTGGCGGTCGCGGACCGACCGCAGCATGGAGGACTGGAACACCTCGTAGGTGCCCTTGCCCCGGCTCTTGGCGGCGTACATGGCGAGGTCGGCGTTGCGCAGCAGCTGGGCCTCGTCGAGGGCGAGCTGCTCGTCGACGGCGATGCCGATGCTGGCCCGGATGGTCACCTGCCCGCCGACCAGGGGGAACGGCGCGGTCAGGGTGGCGATGACCCGGTCGGCGAGCAGGCGGGCGGTGGCCAGGTCGGTGTCCTCGGCCAGGATGGCGAACTCGTCGCCCCCGAGCCGGCCGACGGTGTCGTGCTCGCGCAGGCAGCCGCGCAGCCGGGCCGCGACCTCGCGCAGCAGCCGGTCGCCGGCGCCGTGGCCGAGGTTGTCGTTGACCACCTTGAAGTCGTCCAGGTCGACGAACAGCACGGCCAGGGAGCCGCCGTCCCGGCGGGCCCTGGCCAGCGCGTGCCGGACCCGGTCGTTGAACAGGGCCCGGTTGGCCAGGTCGGTCAGGCTGTCGTGGAAGGCCTGGTGCTCGAGCTGGGCGGCCAGGGCGTCGCGCTCGCTGAGCGAGGCCCGCAGCACCCCCTCGGTGCCCCGCAGCTCCCGCACGGTGGCCTCGTTCTCGCGGACCAGGTCGGCCATGCGGATCAGCACCAGCAGGAACAGGCACGCGCAGCCGGCGACGATCACCGGGATGTCGAGGCGCTGGTCGCGGACGGCCTGGATGGCCAGGATGCCCGGGGCCATCAGCGAGGCGCCGGCCAGGCAGGCCAGCCGGACCTGGGTCAGCCCGGTCCGCGGGGCCGGGACCGGGTCGGTGAGGGTGGCGACCGACGGGTCGAGCACAGCCGCGCCCCACAGGGCGTAGGCGACCAGCCAGCCGGCCTCGACGGGGCTGGAGGGGTCGTAGGTGCCGAGCAGCACCAGCAGGGCCCGGCCGGCGTCGGCGGCCACCAGGACCAGCCAGCCGACGGTCATGAGCAGGTACGCCCGGCTGCGGTCGCCGCCGCCGATGGCCAGGCGGATGACCAGGGCCAGGACGAGCACGTCGAGGACGACGTACAGCATCGACAGGACCCGCTCGATCAGCGGCAGGGAGGTGTCGGCCGAGTACGGGGAGGCCAGGAACACCCAGGCCAGCATGCCGACCCCGGTCGAGATGACGGTGGCGTCGATCAGGCTGGCCCGGTCCCGGCCCGGGCTCCGGGCCCGGATGAGCATGGCGTAGCCGACGATGCCGATCAGGTAGGCGACCATGGTCAGGGCGGCCGCGGCCACGCTCCCCCCGGCCCGGGTCACGGCCGCCGACGACCCCAGCGACCCGGCCACGAACCCGACCGCCTCCCCGGCCGCGAACAGCTGGAAGGGCCGCGGCCGGGACGGCCGCCAGAGCCTGATCGAGACCAGCGTGGCAGCGATCGTGGCCAGGCACAGCACGATCAGCGACCCCACCCGCAGCGCCGGGTAGGGCAGGTACACATAGGCGAGCGCGAGCACGCAGCCCCCGCCCAGGTGATACCGCCACAGCGTCGTCCGCACCGGCACTCCCGGAGTCCCACGGCCAGGTCACAAGGTCTGCAGACCTGATCGGCACCCAGCAGCGTGACTCAAGGAATTGGTGCGGCGGCTAGGAACCGAGGACGATGTCGAACCGGGCCGCCAGCGCCGGCGGATCCGACCCGGGGACGGGGGTCAGCGCCACCACCTCGCCGAGGGTGCCCGGCCGGAGCCAGGGGTCGCCCTCGAACAGCAGCTCGGTCAGGACGCCCTCGGCGTCCGGGTGCCGGACCTCGAAGTGGATGTGGGCCGGCGGCGGCTGCGCCTCGCCCTTGTAGTGCCCCGGCTTCACCGTCTCCAGCCGGTAGCGCCCCTGCCCGTCGGTCCGCAGGGCCGCCGCCAGGTAGCAGCACCGCTCCCCGCCGGTCCCCTGGCCGGGCCCGTACTCGCCGGCCGCGTTGGTCTGCCACACCTCGATCGAAGCCCCGGCCAGCGGGGTCCTGCAGTCCGAGCGGTAGACCGTTCCGGTCACCGTCAGCCGCGTCCCGTCCCGCCCGGCGGCCACGGTCTCCGCCGTCCGCTCGACCCCACCGCCCGGCCCCAGCCGGGCCGTCGAGGGCGCGTCCGCGGCCACCTCCCCGGTCCCCTGGGCCGCCTCCCCCCGGGTCGGGGTGCAGCCCGGCCCGGTCGTCGCCGGCGCAGTGGTCGCGCCGGTCGTGGCGCCGGTCTCGCCGATGCCGCCCGGCTGGTCCCGGGTTCCCAGCACCAGGAGCCCGCCCAGGACGACCAGCACCGCCACGGCTCCGATACCGAGCAGCCTGCCCGCGGTGGGCCCGCGCATCACCCACCCGGCCCTTTGCCGGGTCCCCCGGTGGGGGAGCGTAGCCGATCGCCAGGTGGAGTGGATCCGGTTGTCCACAGGGGCCCCATGCCCCTGCTACACCGCCGCCGGCGGGCTGGTTCCTAGCGCTCGAGCTCGACCGGGACCACGGTCAGCTCCAGCAGCTCGCCGCCGCGGAAGGCCCGGACGGGCAGGGGGCGGCCGATGCGCTCGCCCACCATCAGCCGCTGGAGGTCGCCGGCGTCGGCGACCGGGACGCCGTCGACGTCGATGATCAGGTCCTCGTTGCGCAGGCCGGCCCGGGCGGCCGGGCTGCCGTCGACCACCTGGACGACCTCGACCCCGGCGGTGCGGTCCAGGACCTTGGCGACCCGTGGGGGAAGGGGGCGGCTGCCGCCGGCGATGCCGATGAAGGCCCGCCGGAAGCGGCCCTCGCGCATCAGGGCGGCAATGATCCGCCTGGTGGTGGCGTTGATGGGCACGGCCAGGCCGAGGCCGATCCCGGCCACCGCGGTGTTGACCCCGACCATGCGGCCGCGCCCGTCGACCAGGGCGCCGCCGGAGTTGCCGGGGTTGAGGGCGGCGTCGGTCTGGATGACGTTCTCGACCAGCCGGCTGGCCCGCCCGTCGGAGGTCGGGAAGGAGCGACCGAGGGCGCTGACCACCCCGGCGGTGACCGAGCCGGCCAGCCCCATCGGGTTGCCGACGGCCACGACGAGCTGGCCGACCCGGAGCCGGTCGGCGTTCCCCAGGGACACCGGCTCCAGGTCGGCCCCGCTCGCCCGGATCACCGCCAGGTCGGACAGCGCGTCGCGGG
>DATABK010000284.1:0-5444 GCA_036259695.1 Actinomycetes bacterium
GCGACTGGATCGGCATGCGCCAACTGCTCCCGACACCAATCGACCCGGTTGACCCCATGCAGGTGTATGGCGGCCTCCCAACCATGCCGGGCCGGCCGGCAGTCAGGCTCAACATGGTCGCCAGCATCGACGGCGCGACCACGGTGGCCGGCGTGTCCGGGGGGCTCGGTGGCGCGGCCGACCACGCGCTGTTCGCGTTGTTGCGCTCGCTGGCTGACGTCGTGCTCGTCGCCGCGGGCACGGTGCGGGCCGAACGCTACGGGCCGTCCTCGACGCCGGTCGCCGTGGTCTCCCGCAGCCTCCGGCTCGACTGGGATGCCCCCTTCTTCACCGACCAAGTCGCCCCCCCGATCGTCATCACCGTCGCCCAGGCACCTGCAGCCCAGCTCGCCCGGGCTGCCGACGTCGCCCACGTCGTTGTCGCCGGGGAGGGCGACGTTGACCTGGCCATGGCCCTGGCTGCGCTCGGCGGCCGCGGCTGCCGGGCCGTCCTGGCCGAGGGCGGCCCCACGCTCAACGGGCAGCTGGCACGGGCCGGCCTGCTCGACGAGCTCTGCCTGACCCTGTCGCCCCAGCTGGCCGGCGGCGACGCCAAGCGGATCCTCACCGGCCCGACCCTTCCCGTGGGGAGCGGCCTGCGGCTCCAGTCGGTCTGCGAGCAGGACGAATTCCTCTTCCTCCGCTACCGACCGCACGGCGCCGACTCGCATCCCGTCGGTGTAACGGGCGGCTGATCGGTCGGGACTAGCGACCGTCGAAGTCGCGGCGGGACAAGCAGACGTCGCCTGGAGGTTGTCATGCCCGAGCTCTCGTTGGCCGGTGTCGTGGTGGTGGCGGCCGTGGCCTTTGCCGTCCCGCTCCTCCTCGGCCTGCTCCCCGGCCTGCGCCTGCCCTCGGTGGTGCTGGAGATCGTGGCCGGGATCGTCCTTGGCCCCTCGGTCCTCGGCTGGGTCCAGGTCGACCTGCCAGTTCAAGTACTGTCGCTCCTCGGCCTGGCGTTCCTGCTGTTCCTGGCCGGTCTGGAGATCGACCTACGTCGGCTTCGGGGGAAGCTGCTCGGGCTGGTTGCTTTCGGATTCGCAGTGTCGTTCGCGATCGGGCTGGCCGTCTCCGGCGCCCTGGCGGCGGTTGGGCTGGTCGACACCCCGCTGCTCGTCGCCATCATCCTGACCGCCACCTCCCTCGGGGTGGTAATCCCGGCGCTCAAGGACGCCGGGCAGGTGGCGTCCGAGTTCGGCCAGCTGGTGATCGCCGCCGCCTCCATCGCCGACTTCGGCGCGGTCATCCTGCTGTCGCTGTTCTTCTCCCGGGAGGCGTCCGGGCCGGGCGCGCAGCTGCTGCTGATCGGTGGGCTGGTCCTGCTGGCGGCGCTGGTCGGCCTCGGGCTGGCCGGCGCCGGCCGTTCGGCGCGGCTGTCGGAGGACCTGGGACGGCTGCAGGACTCAAGTGCCCAGATCCGGGTGCGGGGCGCCGTCCTGCTGTTGGCTCTGCTCGTCTGGGTCGCCCAGCGGCTCGGGCTGGAGGTGATCCTCGGGGCCTTCCTGGCTGGGGCGTTGCTGCGGGTCGTCGACCGGGACGAGATGATGACCCACCCAAGGTTCCGGATGAAGCTGGAGGCGCTCGGCTACGGCTTCCTGGTCCCGGTCTTCTTCGTGGTCAGCGGGGTCCGTTTCAACCTCGCGGCCCTCACCGGCAACCCTACGACCCTGTACCTGCTGCCGCTGTTCCTAGCCACGCTGCTGGTGGTGCGTGGCTTGCCGGCCTGGCTGTACCGGTCTCGGGTGGGGACCCGCCGCAGCGTGGTGGCAGGCCTGCTTCAGGCGACCTCGCTACCGTTCATCGTGGCCGCCGCCCAGATCGGCATGGAGCTGGGCAAGCTCGATGAGGCAACCGGAGCGGCCCTGGTCGCCGCCGGGCTGCTGTCGGTCCTGTTGTTCCCGCTGGCCGCGCTGACCATCCTGCGCGGCGCCGGTAAGGAGCTAGACGGCCGCGTGGGCTCGGAGGCCGAGTCGACCTCCGTAACGAGCTGACGTCAGGGCCGCGTGGGGACTGGGTCAAGGTAGCGCTCCAGCGCTGCCCGGACCTTGGAGCGGGCCCGATGCAGCAGCACCCGCTGGTTGCCCTCGGTCAGTCCCAGCAGCTGGCACGCCTCGGCGGCGGCCAGGCCCTCTACGTCCCGGAGCACCAGCACCGCCCGCTGCGCAGCCGGAAGCGTCGCAACGGCCCGCTCGACCTCGGTCATGGTCTCCCGCGACAGCAATCGGTCCTCGGGCACTTCGCGCCAGCTCCGCGGCGGCGAGGCCCAGTGCCCGGCCCAGCGGTGACCGGCCGGGAGGAAGCGGTCAGGGTCGACGGCGGGCTCGTCGGCGTCCTGGTCGCCGCCTGGCAGCGCGGAGAAGGGCACGGTCCGGCGCTCACGGACCGCCCTGGTCTTGGCCCGGTTGCTGGTGATCCGCAGGACCCAGGTCTTCAGCGACGAGCGGCCCTCGAAGCGGTCCAGCTGCTGCAGCACCCCCAGCCAGGCGTCCTGGACCACCTCCTCGACGACCGGCCGGTCGCCGACGTGCAGCATGGCCACCCGCAGCATGGACCCCCCCAGCGCCTCGACCAGCCGGACGAACGCCGCCTCGTCACCGCGCCGCAGCGCCCCGAGGAGCTCCCGCTCCTCGGCCGAGATCGTCGCGGCGGCGTCACCGGTGGTCGGTACGGTCATTGTCTCCTCCAAACCGGTTGCCCTGCGCCGCCAGTCTTCCAGGGACCACTCGGGTCGTCTTCACCCGCCGTGCCGGTTCACCCGGGTGAGGTTCACGGCCGTCGCCTTGACTCGGCGTTCATCCCTGTGGCGTGATGAGCAGGCCCGCTCCGACCAGCACAACGGTGGAGCGCCGCGGCGGCCAGCGTGAGGGGGGCGATGCGGCAGGGGGACGACCAGGCAGGCCCGGCGACCACGGTCCGTGGTGGCGGACCGTCCGCGCCCGGCCCGGTCCTCGTCGTCACCAAGCTGCGCACGCCGACCGTGCGGGCCGAGTTGGTCCCGCGCCGCCGGCTGGTCAACCTCCTGGTGCGGCGCGGGTCACACAAGCTCACCCTGATCGACGCGCCCGCCGGCTGGGGCAAGACGACCCTGCTGGCCGAGTGGCAGGACGACCCGGCCGAGTCCCGTCCCTTTGCCTGGGTGTCGCTGGACAAGGCCGACAACGACCCGGTCCGCTTCTGGACCTACGTGCTGAGGGCATTGGGCACGGTTCAGCCTGGCCTGGGCGAGCGGGCCCTCGGCGTCCTGGGCGGCCGCGTCCCCAGCATCACCCGGGACATGCTGCCCGAGCTGGTCAACGAGCTGGCCACCAATGCCCGGGAACTGGTGTTGGCCCTGGACGACTACCACCTGATCGCCAACCACCAGATCCACGAGGCGCTCGAGCTGCTGCTGGAGCGGCTGCCGGAGCGACTCCACCTGACCATCGCCACCCGGTCCGACCCGCCGCTGCCGCTGGCCAGGATGCGGGTCCGCGGGGAGCTGCTCGAGGTCCGCTCTGACGCCCTGGCCTTCCGCGACGAGGAGGCGACCGCGCTCCTCAATGGCCAGCTCGGGCTCGGCCTCAGCGAGGTGGATGTGGCCCGGCTGCAGCAGCGCACCGAGGGCTGGGCCGCCGCGCTCTACCTGGCCGCGCTGTCGCTGCGCGACCGCGCCGACGCGGCCGGGTTCATCGGCGCCTTCGCCGGCGACAACCGCCACGTCGTCGACTACCTCGGCGGCGAGGTGCTGGCCAGCCTGCCCCCCGACCGGCGCCGGTTCCTCGTCCACACGTCGATCCTGGACCGACTCTGCGGCCCGCTCTGCGACGCGGTGACCGCCGGGTCCGGATCGGCGGCGGCGCTGGAGGAGATTGAGCGGGCCAACCTGTTCCTGGTCCCCCTCGACACCACCCGTACCTGGTACCGCTACCACCACCTGTTCGGCGAGCTGCTCCGCCACGAGCTGCACCGCTCCGAGCCCGAGCTGGCCGCGACCCTGCACCGGCGGGCCACCACCTGGTACCGGGTGGCCGGCCTGGTCCCCGACGCGATCCAGCACGCGGTCGGCGGTGGCGACCTCGACCAGGCGCGAGAGTTGATCGCCGAGCACTGGCTAGGGTTCTTCAACCGGGGTGAGCTGGCCACGGTCGCCGGCTGGCTCGACGCCCTGCCGGAGCGGGCCGTCGCCCGCGACTCGCGCCTGGCCGTGGCCAGGGTCTGGCTCGCCTTGGACCTCGGGCGGCCCGACGAGGCGGGGGAGTGGCTGGAGCGGGCCGAGCGAGGACTCCGCCAGGGCTGGGCGCCGGGCCTGGAGTCCGGGATCGCGCTGTTGCGGGCCGTGCACCGCTTCAAGACCGGGGACGTGAGCCAGGCCCAGGCCGCGGCCCGGCGGGCGGTCGAGTTGGAGCGGCACGGGATGCCGTTCTGGCGCACGGTCGCCTCGGTCCTACTCGGCGTCACCCTGTACTGGCGCGGCGCCATCGACGACGCTGGGCCGGCGCTCGAGGAGGCCCTGGCGCTGGCCGAGGCGGACGGCAACCGCCTGGCCGAGCTGTACGCCCTAGGCTATCTCGCCGCCGTCCATGCCGGGCGCGGCGCAGTCGCCGCCGCCGACCGGCTGCTGGAGCGGGCCGCTGCCTTGGTGCAGACCGGCCCGGCGGCCGGCGAACACTTCGCGGCCATGATGGCCCACCTGGTCCGGGCCGGGCGGCTGGAGCGCCAGGGGCGGCCGGCCGACGCCGCCGGCGAGGCCGAACGCGGCCTGGAGCTGGCCCGCCGCGGGGCCGGGCTGGTCGAGCAGTGCTACGCCACCCTGCAGCTGGCCGGGATTCGCCGGGGCCAGGGTGACCTGGACGCGGCCAGGGCGCTGGTGGCCGCGAGCCGGCGGGCGCTGGACGACTGTGCCGACCCAGGAATGCTGGCCGGGCTAGTCGCCGCCGCCGAACGGGGCGTCGCCCCGGTCAGCCCCAGGCGACCGGCCGGCCGGACGGCGCCGGGTGCGCGGCTCACCGAGCGGGAGCTGGCGGTGTTGCGGCTGCTGCCGAGCGGGATGACCCAACGGGAGATTGGCGCCACTCTGTTCCTGTCCGAGAACACGGTCAAGACCCATACCCGCGGCATCTACCGCAAGCTGTCGGCCGCCACCCGTGACGAGGCCGTAGCGGCCGCCCGGGCCGCCGGGCTGCTCTAAGTCAGCGTCAGCGGCCCGGCGTCGGGAGGACCAATTGCTGCCTGGGCGCCGGCGTCCGGCCCGGTGATGAAGTGCTGGTCTAGAGCAGGCCTTGTTGGGTCAGCCAATCGTTGGCGACCTTCTCGGGGTCCTGCTTGTCCACGTCGACCAGCTTGTTGAGCTCGGTCAACTCCTCGGTGGTGATCTTGGGCGCGAGCGCGTTCAGGGTCGAGGTGACCTGGGTGGTCATGGCGTCCTT
>DATABK010000285.1:0-1652 GCA_036259695.1 Actinomycetes bacterium
ACCACATCTTCCACCCCGAGGGCAGCCTGCGGACCCTGCGCTGGCTCCAGCAGGCCAACGACCCGTCGCTCTACGAGCGGGTGGTGCTGCCCGACTACGCCCACCTCGACGCGCTGATCGGCCGCAACGCGGCCCGCGACGTGTTCCCGGTGATCACCGGGCACCTCCAGCGCTTCAACGCCTGAGGCGAGCCGCTCGGCCTCAGCGGCGGCGGTCGGCGCTGAGGCCGGGACGGTCCCGACGGTCGCGACGCTCCGAACGACGGGCTGCGCCGGGCGGGGGCTACGAGCGGCCGCCCAGGCCCACGCCCTGGCCCAGGTCGACGGCGGGCGGCAGGCCGTGGAGGCCCAGCTCGTGCTCGACGCGGCGGCTGGCGGCCAGCAGCTCGGCGGCCCGGTCGTGGTCGCCGGGGCCGTCCCGGCGGGCCAGCGCGTAGGCCAGCCACCGGGTGGACAGGGCGGCGAACCCGACGGCGTCGAGCTCCTCGTGGCGGGCCAGGCCCGACTCCAGCAGGTCGACGGCGTCGTCGGGCCGGTCGAGCACGGCGGCGAGGGTGCCGAGGTGGTGGTCGACGGCCCCGCCGTAGGCGGCGTAGCCCATCGTGCAGTTGCGGCCCCGGTAGGGCGACATGGCCTCGTAGAGGTGGCGGGCCCAGTCGGTGTCGACGTCGCCGCAGGCCGCCCGGTGGGTCGACACCACCGTCCAGGCCAGCATCGTGGGCCACCAGAAGTAGTCGTGGGGGAGCTGGGCCACCTGGGCGGGGTCGTTGGCGGCCAGCTCGGCCAGGGCGTGCTCCCACCGGCCCGAGGCCATGTCGACCCACAGCGACACCGCCCAGAAGCGGATGTTGCTGGGGAAGACCAGCTGCATCGCCTCCAGGGCGGGGCGGCTGCGGTCGAGCTCGCCGTGGAGCCAGCGGCCGCCGAAGGTCTGGGTGAAGTGGATGCCGACGCCCTGGATGTGGCCGGCCCGGAGCAGGTCGTCGAGCTGCCGCTGGGCCATGGCCTCGGCCTCGTCGAAGCGGCCCTCCAGCCCGGTGCGCAGGATGACCCACATGCGGGCCAGCCGCAGGTGGTCGGGGTGGCGCACCTGGTCGGCGAGGCGGGTGAAGGTGGCGGCCAGCTCGCGGGCCTCGTCGTGGCGGCCCAGCACGAACAGGGCGGGGATGCGGGCCCGGGCGCCCTGGAGGACCAGCTCGGGGTCGGCGGTCTGCTCGCCCAGGCTGGTGACCTCGGCGCCGATGGTCAGGTGCTCGTGGGTGTCGTCGGGCCCGTCGAGGGTGAGGCACCGGGCCAGCAGCACCTGGGCCAGCACCACCGGGTTGTCGATGCGGCGGGCCATCTCGACGGCCTCGTCGGACATGGCGCGCCGCTGCGGGTAGGGCGCCGTGAGGTTCTGGACCTGGGCGTAGCGGGCCAGGGCCAGGGCCCGGTAGCGGCCGTCGGCCACCGGCAGCCGGTCGAGGGCCTCCTCCAGCAGGGCGCTGGCGTCGGGGTTGGGCGGGGCGGCGGCGGGCAGGATGCCGCCGAAGCCCAGCGCCGCCCGCACGAACAGGTCGGTGCGGTCGACGCGGCGGGCCAGCTCGGCGGCCTCGCGGTGGCGCTGGTCGCGGGCCCCGAACTCGCCGGCGCGGTCGTGGGCCTCGGCCAGCT
>DATABK010000286.1:0-3657 GCA_036259695.1 Actinomycetes bacterium
CTGGAGGAGCGCCTCACCGACGCCATCGACGGGGCGGTGGCCCAGGGCACGCTCGACCACACCCGTCCGCCCCGGTCGTTCCTGTGGCCGCTCATCGGCGTGCTCCAGACCCTGGTCACCGTGGCCTTCGTCGCCGGCCTGCTCTGGTACCTCACCCTGTACCTGGCCGGCCGGGCCCAGGCCGACCTGCCCGACCTGCCCACGGTGGGCGACGTCCCCGTCCCCTTGATCCTGGTGGTCGGCAGCCTCCTGGCCGGCTGGCTGCTGGCCCGCCTGCTCTCGGCCAGCGCCCGCCGAGCCGGCCGCCGCTGGGCCGACCGCCTCACCGGCAACCTCGCCACCACCGTCGCCACCGAGGTCGACACGGCCATCGCCGAACCCCTGTCCGAGCTCGAGACGTCCCGCTCCGAGCTCCTGGTGGCGCTGTCGGACCTGCGAGCCTCCTGCTAGGCGGCCTGCTCGACGCCGTCGGCCTCGGCCGTCGGGGGCTCGGTGCGGCGGCGGGCGGCCAGGGTGGCGACCGTGGCGGCGAGCACGCAGGAGACGCCGGAGAGGATCAGGATCGAGCGGGGGCCGAACTGGCCGGCCATCCAGCCGCTGAGGAGGCCGCTGGGGGGGCCGGAGCCGAGCAGAACGAGGCCGAACAGGCTCATCACGCGGCCGCGCATCTCCGGGCTGGAGGCGAGCTGGACGGTCGAGTTGGCGGTGGCCACGAAGGCCAGGCTGGCCGCGCCGATGGGGAACAGGAACGCCGCCTCGACCACGATCGAGGGGGCGAGGGCGGCCGCGAACGACAGCAGGCCGAAGGCGGCCACCGAGCCGACCAGCAGGGCCCGGGTCGGGCGGCCGCGGCGGGCCACGGCCAGGGCGCCGACCACCGAGCCGGCGGCCATGACGGCGGCCAGGGCCCCGTAGACCCCGGGGCCGCCGTCGAAGGCGAACCGGGCCAGCAGGGGCAGAGCGACCCGGTAGTTGAGGCCGAGCATGCCGACCACGGCCACCAGCACGATGGTCGAGCGCAGCACCGGGGTCGCCCAGACATAGCGGATCCCGGCCCGGATCTGGCCCCGGCCCCGCTCCACCGCGGCCCGGCGGTACAGGCGGTCCGGGTCCATGGCCAGCAGCCCGCCGATCATGGCCAGGTAGGAGACGGCGTTGACGAAGAAGGCGGGGGCGATCCCGACCACCGCGATCAGCGCCCCGGCGACGGCCGGGCCGAGCACCCGGGCGGTGTTGAAGCTGGCGCTGTTCAGCCCGACGGCGTTGACGACCCGGTCGGGCCCGACCATTTCGCTGACGAAGGCCTGCCGGGCCGGCATGTCGAAGGCGGTGGCCACGCCGAGCAGCAGGGCCAGGACGTAGACCATCCACAGCCGGACCGCCCCGGTCGCGGTCAGCGTCCCGAGCACGAGGGCGAGCACGGCCATGGCCGTCTGGGTGGCCAGCAGCAGCCGGCGCTTGTCGGCCCGGTCGGCGACCAGCCCGGCCCAGGCCCCGAAGGCCAGCATGGGCGCGAACTGGAGGGCCAGGGTGATGCCGAGCGGCAGGGGCGCGTCGGTCAGGCGCAGGACCAGCCAGTCCTGGCCGACCTGCTGCATCCAGGTGCCGGTGGAGGAGACGAGGTGACCGAACAGGAACAACCGGAAGTTGCGCACGCCGAGGGATTGGAAGGTGCGCAGCCTCGGTCGACCTCCAGGCCAGGTGGGTTACGGGGCGGAGCCCATGGTAGCAGCGACCTCCCCGAGCACCGCGACCATGTCGAGGTCGGTGTGGTTCAGGTGCTGGAGCATGACCCGGCTGACCCCGGCCGCCTCCAGGGACGCGAACCGCTCGGCCAGCTCGTCGACCGTGCCGAGCAGCCAGTTGGGCCGGTCGTCGATCACCTCGGCCACGCTGGCGTCGCTGCCGGTGACGGCCAGCACCCGGCCGACCCGCTCCTCCACCTCGCCCCGGTCGCGGCCGGCCACGCAGGTGGTCATCAGCGACAGCCGGGCCGTCTCGGGGTCCCGGCCGGCCTCGCGCCAGGCCTCCAGCAGCCGCCGGCGCCGCTCCGGCAGCTCCTCCAGGGGGACGCCGGTGGTGTTGTACTCGTCGGCCCAGCGGGCGGCCAGGGCCAGGCTCCTGGGCCCGGCCGCCCCGCCGACCAGCAGGGTCGGGCGCGGGCGCTGCACCGGCTTGGGCAGGGCGCGCAGGTCCTGGAGCTGGTAGTGGCGGCCCGAGAAGGAGAAGGTGTCCTCGGTGAAGGTGCGGGAGACGATCTCCAGCTGCTCGGCCAGCCGCTCCATGCGGACGGGGGTTGGCGGGAAGTCGAAGCCGAAGGCCCGGTGCTCGCCCTCGTGCCAGCCGGCGCCCAGCCCCAGCTCGACCCGGCCGCCGGAGATGTGGTCGGCCGTGACCACGCTCTTGGCCAGCACCGACGGGTGGCGGAAGGTGGCCGGGGAGACCAGCGTGCCCAGCCGGATGCGGCTGGTCCGGGCGGCCAGCCCGGCCAGGATGGCCCAGGCGTCCAGCGACCCGCGCTCGGGCATGCCCATCAGCGGCCCGTAGTGGTCGGAGCGGAACAGGGCCTCCAGCCCGTGCTCCTCACAGGCCCCGGCCAGGGCGAGCCACTGCTCCCAGGTGACGTCCTCCTGGCCCTCGATCATCAGGCAGACCCGCATGCGGCCCTCCTCCTCGGCTGCGATCTCCCAGCGGACGTTACGATGCCTGCCATGCCCAGGGCACACGGAGACGGCGTCGAGCTCGAGTACGAGACCGTCGGCGACCGCGCTGGGCGGCCGCTGCTGCTCGTCCAGGGGCTGGGGGCGCAGCTCACCTCGGTGGAGGACGGGCTCTGCCAGGAGCTGGCCTCGCGCGGGTTCCTGGTCATCCGCTACGACAATCGCGACGTCGGGCTGTCGACCTGGTTCGACCGCGCCCGGCCGGTCAACCTGGCCGCGGTCTGGGGCGGCGACCACTCGACCCTCGCCTACACCCTGGAGGACATGGCCGACGACGCCGTCGCGGTGCTGGACGCGGCCGGGGTCGAGGCCGCGCACGTGGCCGGCATCTCGCTCGGGGGCATGATCGCCCAGCTGCTGGCCACCCGGTACCCGGACCGGGTCCGGTCGCTGGCCTCGATCATGTCGACCACCGGCGACCGGGCCGTCGGCCAGCCGACCGGGGAGGCGGCCAGCGTGCTGGTGTCGCCGATGCCGGGCGACCGGGAGCGGTTCATCGACCAGGCGGTGAGCAACGCCAGGGCGATCAGTTCCGGCACGGCGTACCCGTTCGACGAGGAGGCGGTGCGGCGCGGGGCCGCCCGCGGCTACGACCGCGCCTACCACCCCAGGGGGACCGGCCGGCAGTTCGCGGCCATCCTGGCCGCCGGCGACCGGACGCCGGCCCTCGGCCAGATCAGGGTGCCGACCCTGGTCGTGCACGGGGAGGAGGACCAGATCATCGAGGTCAGCGGCGGCGAGGCCACCGCGGCCGCCATCGGCGGGGCCCGCCTGCTCCGGGTCCCCGGCCTCGGCCACGAGCTCCCGCCCGGGTTCTGGCCCACCCTGGCCGACGCCCTGGTGCAGCTTGCCGACCGGGCCGACCGTGGCTGATTCCCTGCGGGTCGTGTTCCTGGCCCACGCGTTCCCGCGGACCGCGGACGACCTGACCGGGGGG
>DATABK010000287.1:0-3010 GCA_036259695.1 Actinomycetes bacterium
CGTGAGACAGTTCGGTCCCTATCCTCCGTGGGCGTAGGAGATTTGAGGAGAGCTGTCCCTAGTACGAGAGGACCGGGACGGACGAACCTCTGGTGTGTGAGTTGTCGTGCCAACGGCACTGCTCATTAGCCACGTTCGGAAGGGATAAGCGCTGAAGGCATATAAGCGCGAAGCTCGCTCCAAGATGAGATCTCCCACAGGGTCGACCTGGTAAGGCCCCCGGCTAGACGACCGGGTTGATAGGCCGGAAGTGGAAGCACAGCAATGTGTGGAGCTGACCGGTACTAATAGGCCGAGGACTTGGCAACCAACTTCTGTTGCACGCGCTCGCTGTGTAGTTCTGGAGGGTTCCGGCATGCCGGGAGCTCCAGAGCGTTTCGGTGGCCATAGCGGAGGGGAGACACCCGGTCCCATACCGAACCCGGAAGTTAAGCCCTCCAGCGCCGATGGTACTGCCTGGGAAGCTAGGTGGGAGAGTAGGTCGCCGCCGAGACTCTTTCCGAAGCGCCGCCCCAACGGGCGGCGCTTCGTCGTTTCTGGGCCCAGGCGTGCGCGCCAGCCCCGGTTCCGGCACCATGCGCCCGATGGAGGACAACCCGCCCCAGCCGAACCGCCCCCCTCGCCGCCCGGCCAGAGGCCCCGACAGCCGTACTTCCTCGGGTTCGCGCGGCCGCGGCCATACCCAGCCCGGCCGTTCCCCACGGGGCGGTGGGTCCGCGAACCGGAGCCGGCCGGACCGGGGGTCACGCGGCACCGGCGAAGACCGGCAAGCCGGCTCCGGGGACCGCCGAGCCGCCTCCCGTGGCGAGGGCCGACCCACCGCCCCGGGCGAGCGGCGACCCGTCTCCCGTGGGGAGGGGCGACCCACCGCCCGTGGGGACCGGCGACCCACCGCCCCGTGCGACCGGCGACCTGCCTCCCGCGGTGAGGGGCGACCCGGCTCCGGTGAGGACCGCCGATCCCAGGCCGGCGGTCGACGATCCGGCTCCGGCAACCCCCGACCCGGCCCCGGGGGACGGCGATCCCCTCGCCAGGACCGGCCATCCCCTTCCCGTGACCGGGTGCGCGAGGCCCCTCCGGTCGACGAGGGACCCGGCGTGGAGGAGGTCCTGCCCGGGGATGCGCTGGACGAGTTGCGGGAGACGGCGCGACCCCATGCCGTCGCCGACGCGGCCAGGGCGCTTGCCGATGCGGTGCTGGCGTTGTCGGAGGACGGGGACCCGGAGGCGGCGGTGCGGGCGGCCCGGACGGCCAAGCGGGCGGCGCCGCGGGCGGCGAGTGTTCGGGAGGCGTTGGGGATCGCGCTCTACCAGGCGGGGGACTTCCGGGCCGCCCGCACCGAGCTGGCCGCGGCCCAGCGGATCTCGGGGCGCCAGGACCTGGCGGCAATGCTGGCCGACATCGAACGGGCCCTCGGCCGCCCGGAACGGGCGATCGAGCTCTTCGACCGGGTCGACCGCTCCAAGCTGGACCCGGACACGGCCGCCGAGCTGCTCCTGGTGGCCGCCTCGGCCTACGGCGACCTCGGCCAGCCGGCCTCCGGGGTGGCCCTGATCCGCCGGCATGCCCGCTGGCCGGCCGAGCTGGCCGACCACCACCTGCGCCTGGCCTACGCCGAGGGCGCCCTGGCCGAGCAGACCGGCGACCTCCCCCGGGCCCGGGCCGCCTTCAGCCGCGTCGTCCAGGCCGACCCCGACTTCCACGACGCCGCCGAGCGCCTGGACCGTCTGACCTCGAAGTAGCCCCCGGCCGTAACGCTGCCGGCACGGTGGCCCGCCATCCTTGCCCCGAACGGGCACACACCCGATCCAGGCTCGGAGGCGACGATCGCCGGAACCACCATCCGCGGAGCGCGTGGCGCCGGTCGGAGCTGACCCTGTCGGTCGGCCTGGCCACGGCCGCCGCCGTCCTCGGCCTGACCCGCGGGCCGGTCCCTCGCGTGAGCGGCTTCCAACCCGCCGACCTGATCGTCTACCTGGCCTTCGTGCGTAGGGCCCTCGTCCGCGCCCGTCGCCCTACTCGGTCTCCCGGGTCTGGCGTTGCCGGATCCAGCGGAGGAGGCCGGCGGCGTTGGACTCGTAGCTGTTGAGGAGCTCGAACCGCTCGGGGTCGGCCGTCCGGTAGCCTTCCTCCTGCTCGAAGCGTTCGCGGAGGGCGGCCTCGATGTGGTCGAGCTCGGCCCCGTGCTCCTGGGCGGCCTGCTCGGCCGTCTCGCACCAGCGCAGCAGCTTGTCCTCGGCCTCGGCGAGCCGGTCGGCCGGCGGGGTGATGGGGCCAAAGTGGGTCAGGACCAGGTGGGCCGGGTTGCGGTCGGCGAACCGGCGCAGGCTGGCCACGGCCAGGTCGCGGTCGAAGTCGGGCGGCGGCGTGGCCGGGCGGAGGATACCGACCGAGGGCAGCAGCACCCCGACCCCGTCGCCGGCGAACAGCGTCCCCTGGTCGGGCTCGAACACCGCCAGGTGGTGCTTGGCGTGCCCGGGGGCGTGGAGCAGCTCCAGGCGCCGCCCGCCCAGGTCGATGACCTCCTCGTCCTCGGCCGCCTTGATCCGCGACGCCTCGACCGGGGTGAGCCCGCCGTAGACGGTGTCCATCAGCGGGCCGTAGACCCGGGCCGAGCTGGCCAGGAGCCGCTCGGGGTCGACCAGGTGCCTGGCCCCGGCCGGGTGCACCACCACGGTGGCGTTCGGGAAGGTCCGGACCAGGTCGCCGACCCCGCCGGCATGGTCCAGGTGGATGTGGGTGACCACGATCCAGGCCAGGTCGGCCGGGTCGAGCCCGGCCTTGGCGACTCCGGCGGCGATCGCCCCGGCCACCTTGGCCGGCCCGGTCTCGATCAGCGCCGGCCGCTCCCCGGCCACCAGGAACCCGGCGGTGATCTCCGACGCGCCCGCCATGTAGGTGTCGATCCCGGTGATCCCGTCGGGCAGGGCGTCGAGCACGCTCACGGCAACCTCCTGGTCGTTTGGCGCTCGCTGAGGGGCGGTGGGGGCGGGTCCCCGCACCCGGATCG
>DATABK010000288.1:0-4219 GCA_036259695.1 Actinomycetes bacterium
GGCGCCGCCGGGTAGGCGGCGCCCTCCCCGGTCTACCCGCTCTCCGTGCAGCCCTCAATACCGATGACAACGAGCGCCCGCCGCCCGTCCGTGAGGTTCCCATGCCCCGCTGTCCGCTGTGCCGATCGGCCCTGGTCACCATCACCTTCGGTCTGTACCCGACCGCCATCTGCACCAGCTGCAGCGCCCGCTGGATCCAAGACGGCCACCAGCAGCGGGCGATCACCCGGATCCAGGAGCCCTCGCTGATGGCCCTGGACCCCTCGCTGACGGCCAGCAGCTCAATCAGCAGCACCCTCTCACCGCGCTTACCAGCTAGCCCCCGGTCAGCGGCGTCCTTGGAGGACTCGACATGGTGATCCACTACCCGCCCGCGCGTCTTCGCCAGAACAGCGACCGGCCAACCGCGATCACCAACGTCCTTGTCGCCACCTCGGGGTCGTCCTCGCGGACCGGTGACATCGCGCTTGGCGCCCCGACCTGCTCGGCCCGGACCCGCCAGGGCCGCTGGGCGCTGTACCCCAACGGCGACCAGGTCGTGGTCGTCTGGCCGGGCGGCGCGTTGGCCGGACCACCGGTCGAGGTCGCCCACGAGCTCAACGGTCTGGGCGGTGATCACCACGACGGTCCCGACCACGCGGCCGCCCAGGCGATCCGGCAGTTCCTGACCGACCCCGCCGCCACCGGGGCCGCCCGCTGGTCGTCGACGCGGGCGCGTACCTGGTCCAGCCCGGCGGTGGGCTACTGGCTCAGCGGCCTCACCAACCAGCCCGGCCACCACACCCACACACCAGCCAGACAGCCCGGCGCTCCAACACCTGCTGCACCGATCCGGCTGCCCGGCCCCGGCCCAGAGCCGGCCCCAGCACGAGCCGCCTGACGCACAACCATCTACGATCCCACGACCGAGACCCACCGCCGCCCGATTCGTTCCGGCGCTCAGCAAGCAGCTGGTGCATCGTCGCCAGCGACATCGCGGTGTTGGCCGGGGGTTGGCGGTTGGGGCGTCGCAACGTCTTGCTGGTCGTCGAGCAACCGGTAAGGCCGTCGCTGCCGGGTCGGCCGATGGCTGTGCCGGTCGGCGGTGACGTCGACCTGGCGGCTTGCGCAGGTTGACGTTCCTAGTTGACGTTCCTATTGGTTGGCGAGGTCAACGGCTGAGGCGGGTGGGTTGGTGTTGGCCGGCGGTGGCTGCAGCAGGCTACGTGGCCAGAGCCGTCGGGCGGCGACGACGTTGACTTCGGCGGCGTACAGGGTGAGCTGCGCGCCCAGATACAACCAGAACAGCAGACCAAGCACGATCGCAAACACCCCATACACCTGGCTGGTATGGCGCAGGTAGTGGCCGACCAGGAAGCCACCGACAGCCTGCAGGACCTGCCACGCCACCCCCGCGACCAGCGCACCGGCAACCAGCTGCCGGGTCGGGATCTGTTTTGGGGTCAGCACCCGGAACACCAGCAGGAACAGCCCGACGTTGACGGCTGCCGCGGCCGCGAGGTTGGCGAGCGCCACCGCGACCGCCTTCCCACCGTAGCTGCCAAGCCAGGTCAGCAGGCTGGTCGCGGCCAGGCCAACTGCGAAGACCACCAGCAGCAGCAGCCCACGGACCTGCCGGGCCCAGAAGCGGGGCCGCTGCCTGCCCGGGATGTTCCAGATCTCGGCCATCGCCTGCTGGGTCACCTGGGTCAGCCCGCGGGCACCCCACGCGAAGACCATCAAGCCGACCATCAGGCCGACGCCGCTGCCGCGCAGCCCGTGGATGTTGTCTCGCACCTGGTCCCCGATGATCGGGAACTCGGCCACCGCCGAGCCCAGCAGGCGCTGCTGGAAGCCGGAGTCGCGGCCGAGCAGGAACCCGAGCACGGTGACCACGACCAGCAGCAGGGGAAACAACGCGAAGAACGCGTTGTAGGCGACCACCGTGGTCAGCGCGGCGCCGTTGTCGTCAGCGAACTTCCGCACGACCGCCAACGTGAAGCCCAGCCACCGGGAACGCTGTTGCACGCGGTCAACCAACCCCAGCAGCCGTTGGACACGCTGCATGCCAGCACATCACCCCCGCACGCCAGGCCAGTTGCCTGCTGTCCTGACCGCAAGCTTGTGGTCTGATTGGCGCGATTACCAGTCGAGCGGGCAACCATCCTCCGGAACAGCAGCGAGGACGACCATGAGCGCAGAACGGCCAGCGGCCCAAGAGCCAGACCAGGCACCAGCGGACAGCCCGAGGCGGGCCGAACCGGAGATGGCGGCGCCTGCCGACGCCGAGCCCACCCTTTCCCAGCACACCATCGAGCCGACCCGGACCAGCATGGTGTGGACCATGGTCGGCATCGGGGTGGTCCTCCTGGTCGCCATCCTGGTCTTCATCCTGCAGAACAGCCAGCGGGTGCGGGTGCGGTTCCTGATGGTGGACGGCACGCTTCCCCTCGGAGTGGCCCTGCTGTTCGCCGCGCTGCTCGGTGCGCTGCTGGTGCTGGCGGCGGGCGCGGCGCGGGTGCTGCAGCTGCGCGTGGTCGCACGGCGCCATCGCCGCACCGACCAGGCCCCATGAGCGGCAGATCGCACATCCTCGCCGCATTTCAACCAATCCGCCTGAGGACACAACCGTTCTTGTTGGGTCCTCGGCGCCTTTGCCTGCGCGAGCTGCCGTGGATGCCAGGGCGTTGAGGGCGTCGAGCACCTCGGCCAACCCGCTTGCTCTGAGCCTGGATCCACCGAACCGTGGCAGCCGCCAAGCCTAGCTCGCTGCCCCGCGGTGGGGACTGGAAGTGGCTGTTGTGTTAGTCGTTGGCCAGCCGGTCGGTGGCGGTTTGTCCGGCGTTGGTGGTGCGGTCGAGGAAGTCGGCGAGCAGTTGGAGCTCATCGTCGCCGTAGCTGGCGCAGAGCTGGTCCATCGCGGTGTTCATCCCTGCATAGAGGCGGAACAGCTCGGCGTTGCGGTCGTGCAGCGCGCGGACGACAACGGCGCGGCGGTCGCTGGGGTCGCGCTCGCGGGCGACCCGGCGCCGCGTTCAAGATTCTCGTCGCCGCCTGAATTCGGCATGCGCGGAAGCTGGCATTGAGTGCAAACGAGGGCCCAGCGGACGATGTGGAGTCAACAGGTATTATTCGGGTCGTCGAGCGCTGTGCAACGCCTGGGAAGAGGATGACGACCTCGCGAGAGAGCCTCCCTAGTCAGCTGACTTGGGACGATGCATTTCGGTGCCCCTGGCCGGACTCGAACCGGCAGCCTGCTGTTTAGGAGACAGCTGCTCTGTCCCTTGAGCTACAGGGGCGGACCCGGCGCAGGATACCGGAACGGGTGGGGCCCGCACCCCTGGTGGGGGCCCCGACCTCGTTCCCGACTCAGGTGGAGAGGTTGAGGACGAACAGGCCCCGGGACGATCCGAACCCGGTGGTGACCGCCGTGGTGGAGCCGGTGGGAACGCCGCCGGTGAAGTCGACCGCGTTCAGGGTGCCGGTGGTGGTGGCGTAGACGAGGCGGCCGGAGGCCATGGTCATGCCGCTGACGGCGGACCAGTTGCGGCCGTCGCCGGCGCCGCTGGCGGTGAAGGTGTCGGCGCCGATGGTGCCGCTCTCCGGGGTGAACCAGCGGTAGTAGAGGCGGGCGTCGCCGCTCAGGGTGTAGTAGAGGCGGCCGTTCCAGAAGAACATGCCGGTGATGCGGGTGATGGGGAACTGGGTGCTGGTCAGGCCGTTGAGGGGGATCGGGGTGGTGAAGCCGGCGACTGCGCCGTCGAAGTCGCGGACGGCCATGGTGCCGTCGGCGTGGCCCGTGTAGAGGCGGCCGCTGACCACGAAGGCGCCGCGGACCGTCGACCAGTCGACCCCGGTGGTGACCGTGGAGGCGGTGCCCAGGTTGGTGCCGTCGAAGGCGCGGCGGGTCATGGTGCCGTCGGTGCCGAGGCGGAACAGGTCGCCGGGAAGGGTGCCGACCCGGGACTCGGGAACCGGGGTGCCGCCGGCCAGGGGCATGAAGGCGATGCGGCCGTGGTACTCGTAGCGGCCGATGCGGTCGGTGTCGCTGCCGATCCAGAGGCCCTGGGCGGTGGCGACGAGGGCGAAGGCGCCGACGCCGCGGTCGCGACCGGGGTTCCAGGACAGGGGCAGGCCGTTGACCGGGTCGAGGGCGGCGATGCCCTCACGGGCCCCGGCGCTGGTGGCCGCCGATGTACACGGCGGTGCCGGTGATGGCGACGCTGTAGAGCGTGTCGCC
>DATABK010000289.1:0-15487 GCA_036259695.1 Actinomycetes bacterium
CGCTTCCGGAGACGGTCGCCACTGAACTCGCCGCGCACATCACGGCGTTCCCGCCGCTGGAAATCAGCCTGCCTTGGGAGACGCCCGATGCCAGGCCGCCAACCGCTCGGCTGCTGCTCTACAGCCGCGAGCGCAAGGCCCTAGACCGTCATCACTTCAACGCCTACGTCTGGAAGACCGCTCTTGCGGCAGCCGGAATCGAGCGCTCCCGAGTTAATGGCATGCACGCTCTGCGGCACTTCTACGCATCGGTGCTGCTGGAGCCGGCGAGAGCATCAAGGCGCGCTCGGAGTATCTCGGGCACAGCGACCCCGGCTTCACCCTGCGGACCTACACCCACCTGTTGCCGACCAGTGAACAGCGAACAAGGCAGGCCGTCGACCGCGCCCTCACGGGAGGTGCAGCAACGGCCGACGGCCTGCCCACGGCCCAGGGGGGCAGCTAATGAGCATTTCCCCGGGTCAGCCCCCCCGGATGGTCAGATGTCGTAGTAGAGGTGGAACTCCCACGGGTGGGGGCGGAGGCGGACGGCGTCGACCTCGTGCTCGCGCTTGTAGGCGAGCCAGGTGTCGATCACGTCCTGGGTGAACACGCCGCCCTCGAGCAGGAACTCGTGGTCGGCCTCAAGGGCGGCCAGGGCCTCGTCGAGGGAGCCGGGGACCTGGGGGACGGCGGCCAGCTCCTCGGGGGGGAGCTCGTAGAGGTCCTTGTCCATCGGGCCGGTGGGCTCGATCTTGTTGCGGACCCCGTCAAGGCCGGCCATGAGCATGGCCGCGAACGCCAGGTAGGGGTTGCAGGAGGGGTCGGGGACCCGGAACTCGACCCGCTTGGCCTTGGGGCTGCGCGAGTAGAGGGGGATACGGGCCGCGGCCGAGCGGTTGCGCTGGGAGTAGACCAGGTTGACCGGGGCCTCGTAGCCGGGGACGAGCCGCCGGTAGGAGTTGGTGGTCGGGTTGGTGAAGGCGGTCAGGGCCGGGGCGTGGGCCAGCAGCCCGCCGATGTACCAGCGGCCCAGGTCGGACAGCTGGGCGTAGCCGGACTCGTCGTAGAACAGCGGCACCCCGTCGGTCCACAGGCTCTGGTGGGTGTGCATCCCCGACCCGTTGTCCTGGAAGATCGGCTTGGGCATGAAGGTCACGGTCTTGCCGTGCTTGAGGGCCGTGTTCTTGATGATGTACTTGAACAGCATCAGCCGGTCGGCCGTCTCCAGCAGGGTGCCGAAGCGGATGTCGATCTCGGCCTGGCCGGCGGTGCCGACCTCGTGGTGCTGGACCTCGACGGGGATGCCGGCCGCCTCCAGGGCCAGGGCCATCTCCGAGCGCAGGTCCTGGTAGTGGTCGGTCGGCGGGACCGGGAAGTAGCCCTCCTTGTAGCGGGGCTTGTACCCGAGGTTGCGCCCGCCCTCCTCGGCGCCCGAGTTCCAGGCGCCCTCGACCGCGTCCACGTAGTAGAAGGCCGAGTGCTGGTCCTGGTCGAAGCGGACCGAGTCGAAGATGTAGAACTCGGCCTCCGGCCCCCAGTAGGAGAGCTGGGCGATGCCCGAGCCCTCCAGGTGCTTCTCGGCCTTGGCGGCCACGTGGCGGGGATCGCGGGTGTAGGGCTCGCCGGTGACCGGGTCCTTGACGAAGCAGTTGAGGATCAGCGTCGAATGGGTCCGGAACGGGTCGACGACCGCCGTGCCGGGGTCGGGGACCAGGATCATGTCCGACTCCTGGATCTCCTGGAACCCCCGGATCGAGGAGCCGTCGAAGCCGAAGCCCTCCTCGAAGCTCTCCTCGGTCAGCTCATGCGCCGGGACCGAGAAGTGCTGCATCAGGCCGGGCAGGTCGGCGAAACGCAGGTCCACGATCTGGACCTCGTTGTCTCTGATCAGGTTGAGAACGTCTCCGGGGGAGTCCGTCACGGGGTTGCCTCCTTCTCATTGGGCAGACGTGGGCGACGCTAGCAACCGGCGTTTGCCGCCCGGTTGCCTGTTTGTTTCGCCGGAGTAAACCAGAACCGGCGCCGGCTCAGGCGCCAAGAGCGAAGCTGAACCGGCGGGCCTTGGGCGGGGCCAGGGAGGCGTCGAACCACTGCAGCACCGGCTGCCCGTGGGGGACGCTGGTGGCGTCGTCGACCCCCCTGGTCACGACCACCTCGTAGATCGTCGGCGGCCGCGGCTCGGCCCTCGACCGGATCTGCGCGGTCCCGTCCGGCCCGGGCGTGGCCGCCCCGGCCAGCGTCCACCCCGCCCAGTTCCGCAGAAAGATCAGGTACCGCTCGTCCCCGGCCACCGGGTCGAGCCCCTCCAGCTCCACCACCGACAGCCAGGTCCCCGGCCGGTAGGACAGCCGGCCCCCGGCATCACCGGGTGAGGCCTGCACCGGGGGCAGCTGGTGGGTGACCCTGTCCGGGGCGGCCAGGACGGCGGCGGCGTCGGCCTTGTGGCGGTCCTGGTCGAAGGCGCGGACGGCACGGAACCCGAGCCAGGTGACGGCCGCGGCCAGGAGCACGACCACCGCCAGGCGGGTGATGGGGCGGGTCACGGTCAGGCGTCGGCGGTGGCCCAGGCGGGGAGCTGGCCGCGTTGCTTGCGGACGGCCGCCTTGTGCATCTCGCCGGCGTGGTAGCTGGAGCGGACCAGGGCGCCCGACTCGACGTGGGCGAACCCGAGGCCCTCGGCATGGGCCTTGAGCTCGGCGAACTCCTCGGGAGGGACGAACCGCTGCAGGTTCAGGTGGGCCTTGGACGGCTGCAGGTACTGGGTGACGGTCAGCAGCTCGACCCCGACCGACCGCAGGTCGGCCATGGTCTGGACGACCTCATCGCGCTCCTCGCCCATGCCCAGGATCAGGTTGGACTTGGTGGCGCAGCCCTGGGGCAGCCAGGCCCTGGCCCGGGCCAGCAGCTCAAGCGACCCGGCGTAGGTGAACCCGGGCCGGATCCGCTTGTAGAGGCGGGGCACCGTCTCGACGTTGTGGCCCAGCACGTCCGGCTCCACGTCGGTGACCTGGCGCAGCGGCTCGGGCTGGCCGCGGAAGTCGGGGATCAGGACCTCGACGCCGCAGGTCGGCAGCAGCGCCCGCACCTGGCGGACCGACTCGGCGAACAGCCAGGCCCCGCCGTCGGTGAGGTCGTCGCGGGCCACCCCGGTGATGACCGCGAACCGCAGGCCCATGCGCCCGATGGCGTGGGCGACCCGGCGGGGCTCGTCGGTGTCGTAGCCCTCGGGCCTCCCCGAGTGGATCTGGCAGAACGGGCAGGCCCGGGTGCAGTGGTCCCCGCCGATCAGGAAGGTGGCCTCCCGGGCCTCCCAGCACTCGTAGATGTTGGGGCAGCCGGCCTGCTCACACACCGTGTTCAGCTGCTCGTCGCGGACCAGGCCCTTGAGCTCGCGGTAGTTCGGGCCCTGGGAGGCCTTGACCTTGAGCCAGGACGGCTTGCGGGCGAAGGTCTCCTCCGTCGGCGGCGGAGCCGGGGTGCGGGGCAGCACCCCCAGGGTGCGGACCCCGGGCGGGATGACGGGCTCAGGCATGGACGCTCTCCGGGTGGTAGTCCTCCGCCGGCAGGTCAAGGGTAGCGGGGTCGACCAGGACGGGGGCGCGCTCCAGCCGCTCGGCCAGCCGGCGCTCGGCCACCGGGAGGACCTCGGCCACCGGGACCTCCCGCCCGAGCAGGCTCGACAGGGAGCAGGCGGCCACCTCGGGCATGCCGCAGGGCACGATGGCGTTGAAGTAGGCCAGGTCGGTGGCGCAGTTGAGGGCGAAGCCGTGGCTGGTCACCCCGCGCGAGACCCGCATGCCGATGGCGCCCAGCTTGGCCTCGCCCACCCAGACCCCGGTCAGGTCGCCGCGCTCGCCCCGGGCCTCCAGCCCGAAGGCGGCGGCCACCTCCACCAGGGCCTGCTCGACCCGGCCGACGAACCGCCAGATGTCGGGGGTGGGGTCGAGCCGGGTGATCGGGTAGCCGACCAGCTGACCGGGGCCGTGGTAGGTGACCTGGCCGCCCCGGTCGCTGCGGACGACCTCGGCCCCGTTGGCGGTCAGCCAGGCCGGGTCGGCGAGCACGTCGGCGTCGCTGCCGCGCTTGCCGATGGTGTAGACGTGGGGGTGCTCGAGCAGCAGGACGGTGTCGGGGATCTCGCCGGCCGCCCGCCGTTCGACCAGGGCCCGCTGCCAGGCCCAGGCCCGCCGGTAGGGCACGGTCCCGGCCCGCACCAGCCACAGCTCCTTCATGGCCTCATTCCCGTTCCAGGCCCAGGTCGCCCTCGAAGTCGGCCGCCTCCAGGATCTCCTTGACCTTGACCAGGAAGCGGGCGGCGTCGGCGCCGTCGATGATGCGGTGGTCGTAGGTGAGGATGCCGTACATCATGTGCCGCACCGCGATCACCTCGCCCAGCTCCGGGTCGTCCACCACCACCGGCCGCTTGACGATCACCGGGGTGGCGAAGATGGCCGCGTTGGGCTGGTTGATGATGGGCGTGTCCCAGACCGCGCCCCGGCTGCCGGTGTTGGTGATCGAGATGGTCGAGCCGGACAGCTCGTCGGGGCCGATCTTGCCGTCGCGGGTCCGCCTGGCCACGTCGGCGATGGCCTTGGCCAGGCCGGCCAGGTTCAGGGACTCGGCGTGCTTGACCACGGGGACGAACAGGCCCTTGGGGGTGTCGACGGCCACGCCCAGGTGGACGTCCTGGTAGACGTGGAGGTTGCCCTCCTCGTCCATGGCCGCGTTGACCGTCGGGTACTCCCGGATGGCGGCGACCAGGGCCAGGACGGCGAACGGCATGGGCGAGAGGGAGACGCCCTCGCGCTGCTTGAACTCGTCCTTGGCCCGCTCCCGGAGCCGCATGACCCTGGTCATGTCGATCTCGACGGCGCTGGTGAGCTGGGCGCTGGTCTGGAGCGAGGACACCATCCGCTCGGCGATGACCCGGCGCAGCCGGGTCGCCGGCACGACCTCCTCGCGCAGGCCCTTGGCCAGGGGCACGGCCACCCGCGGCGGGGCCGAGGGGGCGGCCGCGGCCGCCTTGCCCCTCGTCTCCCGGGCCTCGGCCCCGGGCGGCGCCTCCGCAGCGGCGGCCGGCTGCTGGCCGCGCTGCTGCAGGTAGGCTTCGACGTCCTCGCGGCGCACCCTGCCCCCGGAGCCGCTGCCCTTGATCTGGCTCAGGTCGACGTCGTGCTCGCGGGCCAGCCGCCGCACCAGCGGCGACACCCCGGCGGCGGCCTTGCCGTCGCCCTTGCCGTCGCCCTCGGCCCTGGGCCGCCTGGGCGCGGCCTTGGCGGCCGGCCGCTCCTCGGCCGGCTCGGCCTCGGCCGCCTGCTCGGCCTCGGCGCCGGCGCCTCCCTCGGCCGTCTCCTCCCGGGCCTCCGCCCGCTCCTCGGTGGCCTCGGTGTCGGCCTCAGCGGTCCCGGTGCCGGCCGAGGAGCCGCCGCCGTCGCCGCCGCCGATCACGGCCAGCTCGGCCCCGACCTCGACCGTCTCGTCGGCCTGGACCTTGATCGACTGCAGCACCCCGGAGACGGGCGAGGGGACCTCGGTGTCGACCTTGTCGGTGGAGATCTCGAACAGCGGCTCGTCCGCCTCGACCTGGTCGCCCTCCTGCTTGAGCCAGCGGGTGATGGTTCCCTCGGTGATCGACTCGCCCAGCTCGGGCATGGTCACGGTGGTCGTGCCGCCGTCCCCGGACGCCCCGGCCCGCGGCGTCTCCTCGGCCTGCTCCTCGTCGCCTCCGCTCCCGGCGGTCGCCTCGGCCTGGGCCGCCTCCGATTCCCGCTCCTCGTCGGTTCCGGCCTCCTCGCTGCCCTCGCCGGCCTCGGCCGCCTCCTCGGCGGTGCCGGCGTCGGGAGCCTCCGCCTCCGCCGACTCCGAGGCCTCCGAGCTCTCCGCGGCCTCCGCGGCCCCCTGGCCGCCGCCGCCGGCCTCGCCGTCCTGCTCGATGATGGCCAGCTCGGCCCCGACCTCGACCGTCTCGTCAGCCTGGACCTTGATGGTCTTCAGGACCCCGGCGACCGGGGACGGCACCTCGGTGTCGACCTTGTCGGTCGACACCTCGAACAGCGGCTCGTCGGCCTCGACCCGGTCGCCCTCCTGCTTGATCCACCGGGTGATGGTCCCCTCGGTGATCGACTCACCGAGCTCCGGCATCTTGACTGGTGTCGCCATTGACCTCGTCTCCCGGCTCAGAGCTGGTGGAAGCGGCGTCCGGCGAGGGTCAGGTGGGCCTCGCCGACGGCCTCGGACAGGGTCGGGTGGGGGTGGATGAACTGGGCGACGTCGACCGGCAGGGCCTCCCAGTTGTAGATGAGCATGGCCTCGGCGACCAGGTCGGTGACCCGGGCCCCGATCAGGTGGATCCCGAGCACGGGACCGTCCTTGGCCGCGACCACCTTGACCATGCCACCCACGCCGTGGATCAGGCCCTTGGCCGTGCCGTTGAACGGGAACTTGTTGACGACCACCTCGTGCCCCTGCTCCTTCGCCTGGGCCTCGGTCAGGCCGACCGACGCCACCTCGGGCGTGGAGAAGGTGACCCGCGGGATGCCGGCGTAATCGATCGGCGGCGAGGACTGGCCGGCGACGGTCTCGGCGATCAGGAAGCCCTCGGCGAAGGAGGCGTGGGCCAGGGCCAGCGACGGCGGCGGCAGCAGGTCGCCGACCGCGTACACCCCCTCGACGTCGGTCTCCAGGGTGTCCCAGCTCTTGGGGACCACGAAGCCGCGGTCCAGCTTGACCCCGATGTCCTCATAGCCCAGGTCCGAGGTGATCGGGCCGCGGCCGGTGGCCACCAGCAGCAGCTCGGCCGACACCTCCGAGGTCTTGCCCTTGGCGTCGGTGACCGTCACCGTGACCTGCTCGTCGGTGACCTTGGTGTCCTCCAGCCTGGTCTCGACCATCGAGGTGATGCCGCGCTTCTTGAACGCCCGGGCCAGCTCGCGCTGGATGTCGGCGTCCTCCAGCGGGACCAGGCCGGGCAGGACCTCGACGATGGTCACCTCGGCCCCCATGGAGCGCCAGAAGGAGGCGAACTCGACCCCGACCGCCCCGGCGCCGACCACGATCACCGACTTGGGCAGGTAGTCGAGCTTCAGGGCGTGGTTGGAGTTGATCACCCGCTCGCCGTCGACCTCCAGGCCCGGGATCGACCGGGGCTGGGACCCGGTGGCCAGCACCAGGGCCCGCTCCGCGGTCAGCTCGCCCGTCCCCTCGACCTGGACGGTCCGGGGGCCGGTGACCCGGCCCCGGCCGCGGATGATGGCGATGCCGTCCTTCTTCAGGTGGCTCTCGAGGCCCTTGACGTTCTTGGTGACGATGTCCTCGCGGTTGGCCACCGTGGCCGAGTAGTCGACCGACTCCACCGTGGCCTTGATGCCCCAGCGCTCCGAGGCCTCGTGGACACCGTCCATGACCTCGGCCGCGTGGAGTAGGGCCTTGGTCGGGATGCAGCCCCAGTTGAGGCAGGTGCCGCCGCAGCGGTCCTCCTTCTCGACCAGGGCGACCTTGAGGCCGAGGCCGGCCGCGCGGATCGCGGCCGAGTACCCGCCGGTGCCGCTCCCCAGGACGACGAGGTCGTAGGAGTTGTCCGCCATGGTCGTCGGCTCCTTCTCGATCCGGTATCCCGTGCCGAGTCTAGCGAGCGTCGCAGCCCGGCGCCCTGGAGTAGGCTCTATGGAAGTTCACGGCAAGGAGGACTGCCACGTGAAGGTCTCGGAGGTCATGACCAAGGAGGTCGTCACCGTCGGCCCGCACTACAACGTCGCCGACGTGGCCAGCCTCATGGACGCCAAGGGCATCGGCTCGGTGATCGTCCTCGAGGAGGAGCGCGTGCTGGGCATCCTCACCGAGCGCGACATCCTCAAGGTCATCGGGGCCGGCGAGGACCCCAAGAACGTCGCCGCCCACGAGGCCCTCATCGGCGACCTCTACACCATCGCCCCCGACGCCTCGGTCGAGGACGCGGCCAGCCAGATGACCCAGGCCAAGATCCGGCACCTGCCGGTCATCCAAGACGACCAGATCGTCGGGATCATCTCCATCCGCGACGTGGTCCGCTGGAGCGTCCGGGAGATGGCCCAGGCGACCGAGCTGCCCCACCTGGACGTGTCCCGCCAGGTCCTGTCGCTCGTCCACCCGGTCGACACCGCCTCCGGCAACCCCAGTTGAGCTTCCTCGACAACCTCCGCATCCGCCGCACCCGCGGCCGCCGGGTCGCCTCCATGGATCGGGAGGCGACCTCCGAGGACCTCGACGCGCTGCGCGAGTTCGCCCGCACCCGGGTCGGGGTCGAGTTCTTCGTCGAGCCCGAGACCATGGTCACCGACACCACCGCGGTGGCCGTGGCCGCCGACGGCGAGTGGACCCGCCGCCGGGTCGGCTCCCCTCAGGTCATCCGCCGGCTGGCCAAGCAGCTCCAGCTGCCCGTGTACGACGTCCAGATCGTCGGCTACCCGGAGCGGATGCGGGCCTACAACGCCCGCCTCAAGGCCAGCCGCTCCCAGCGGCTCCTCGGCAAGGAGGGCGCCCCATGAGCGGCGACGGCCTGCACCGCTCCCCGCTGGACGCCGTCCACCGGCGCCTCGGGGCCAAGATGGGTGCCTTCGCCGGCTGGGCCATGCCCATCCAGTACCAGGGCACCATGTCCGAGCACCAGGCGGTGCGGAACTCGGTGGGCGTGTTCGACCTCTCCCACCTGGGCAAGGTCGAGGTCCGGGGGGAGGGGGCCTCGGCCGCCCTCCAGCACGCCCTCTCCAACGACCTGGACCGCCTGACCGAGCCCGGGGCGGCCCAGTACACCCTGTGCCTGACCGACGACGGCACGATCGTCGACGACCTGATCGTCTACCGGGAGGCCGACGGCTACCTGCTGGTCCCCAACGCCGCCAACTGGCCCAAGGTGGCCGACGCCGTCCGGGCCTCGGACCCCGGCCGGACCGAGGTCACCCCCCGCCCCGACATCGCCGTTCTCGCCGTCCAGGGCCCCCGCGCCCCCGAGCTGGTCGGGGGCCTGTTCCCGGAGGCGTCCGAACTGGCCTACATGCACATGGCGGCCACCACCTACCGGGACGTCCCGGCCCGGGTCTGCCGCACCGGCTACACCGGCGAGCGCGGGTTCGAGCTGCTTGTCCCCGGCGAGGTCGCCCCGGCCCTGTGGGAGGAGCTGTTCGAGCGGGGCGCGGCCTTCGAGGTCGTCCCGGTCGGGCTGGGCGGCCGCGACACCCTGCGGCTGGAGATGGGCTACGCCCTGCACGGCAACGACATCTCCACCGACACCGACCCGTTCGAGGCCCGCCTCGGCTGGGCGGTGGCCATGGACAAGGGTGACTTCCGGGGCCGCGAGGCCCTGGCCGCCCGCAAGGAGGCCGGCCCCAAGCGGACCCTGGTCGGGCTCGTCTCCGGCGACCGGCTGATCCCGCGCCAGGGCATGCCGGTGCTGGACGGCGACCGGCCGGTCGGGGAGGTCACCAGCGGCACCTTCTCGCCGACCCTACGCCAGGGCATCGCCCTGGCCTACGTCGTCCCCGACGTCGCCGCCAAGGACACCGAGCTCCAGGTCGACGTCCGCGGCAAGCGCGGGAAGGTGACGGTGACCCGCCCCCCGTTCGTCGACTCCTCCCCCAAGTAGGTGGCCACCCGGACCGCCGAGGAGCTGGTCGTCCTGCTCGACGCGGACGGCCGGCCGGCCGGGACCATGCCCAAGGCCGAGGTCCACGGCCCGGACACGCCGCTGCACCTGGCGTTCTCGGTCTACCTGTTCGACTCGGCCGGCGGCTTCCTGGCCACCAGGCGGGCGCTGGGCAAGCGGACCTGGCCGGGGGTCTGGACCAACTCCTGCTGCGGCCACCCGGCCCCGGGCGAGGACCCGGCCATCGCCGCCCGGCGGCGGCTCGGCCAGGAGCTGGGGCTGCGCCCGGCCCGCCTGGAGCTGGTCCTGCCCGGCTTCGCCTACCGGGCGGTGGCCGCCGACGGAATCGTCGAGAACGAGGTCTGCCCGGTCTACTTCGCCCACCTCGACGGCGACCCGCAGCCGGCGCCCGACCCCGACCCCGAGGAGGTGGCCGACTGGCGCTGGGTGGACTGGGCGTCGTTCCGGGCCCTGGCCGCCACCGCCCCCTGGGCCCTCAGCCCATGGGCGGTCTCCCAGGTCGGCCAGCTGCCCGCCTGATCGACCGCAACCCCGGCGGCGCCGGTCGCGTGTAGCTGGCATGGCCCGAGACGACCCGGACTTCCTGGAGTTCTTCGCCGCCGAGTTCTGGCCTCTGCGGCGGGTCGGGTTCCTGCTCACCGGCGACTGGGGCCAGGCCGAGGAGCTGGCCCAGGAGGCGATGGCCCGCACCTACGCCGTCTGGCCCCGGGTCCGGGGCTACGACCGCCCGGCCGCCTTCGCCCGCAAGGTGCTGGTCAACCGCCACCGCTCGCTGCTCCGGCGGGCCGTGGTCGAGGCCCGCCACCTGGTCGCCAGCCGCCCCGAGGACAGCCACCAGCCGGACTTCGGCGGCGACGACCTGGTCCTGTGGCAGGCCCTCCAGCGACTGCCGTCCCGCCAGCGGGCCGCCATCGTCCTGCGCTACTACCTCGACCTGCCCGAGGCCGAGGTCGCCCGTGTGCTCGGCGTCCCGCCGGGCACGGTCAAGTCCTGGACCCACCGGGGCCTGGCCCGCCTGCGCGACCGCCTCGGCCCGACCTACGCCGGCGAGCGCCTCGCCGGCAACACCAGCACGGAGGCCGGCCCATGACCATCGAGGACCGCGTCCGCCGGGTCCTGACCGAGGCGGTCGCCGACGAGCCGCCGCCCCGGGGCGCCCCCCTCCAGGCCGCCATCCGCCGGCGCCGGCGCCGGCCGGTCCTGGTCGGCGCGGCCGCCCTGCTCCTGGTCCTGGCCGCCGTGGTCAGCGTGGTCGCGGTCCGTGACCGGAATGGGACCCGCCCGGTCACCCCCGTCGACACGACGGCGCCGCCGACGACGGCACCGCCGACGACGGTGGTGTCCACCGCCGCGTGGAAGACCTTCACCGACGCCGACCACAACCTGCGCCTGCGCTACCCGCCGGACTGGGTGGTGCGCCGCCGCAACGCCGAGGGCACGGTCACCCTCGCCCCGCGCGAGCACGCCGGCAAGGCCCTCGCGCGCTGGCCGTCGGCGGCCGTCACCGTGACCGCCGGCGGCTCGTACTACCTCGGCGAGGCTCCCGAGCCCGGGTTCACCCGGGGCCGGCTCCCGGGTGGCCAGGCCTACCTCTACTTCCAGAGCGACCCGGCCCAGGTGCCGCAGGTGCAGGCGCCCGGGGAGCCTCCGGTGCCGGCCAACGTGGCCGACCGTCGCAGGATGGGCTCGTACTCGATCGACTGGGGGCGGGACTGCAAGGGCATCCGCCCCTACCGGTGCGGTCCCCATGGCGTCCACGTGACCATCTACGCCGGCAACACCTCGCTGTGGGACCGGTACCTGCCCGTCGCCGAGGCCATCATCCGCTCGGCACGGCCGGTGACCCCGACCCGGCCGTCGTACGGCGACCGGAGCCTGCCTCCCTGCCGGCCCGGCCAGTGGGAGATGGTCTGGACCGGCGAGCACGGCTTCGCCGGCCCCCGGTTCTTCCTCAGCGGCGGGGTTCGGCACCTCGGTGGCCCGCGCTGTCATCTCCGGGCGAGGCTGTCGCTGCGGGTCGAGCAGGACGGCCGCCGCCTGCCCGTCCCCGGCAACCCGGCCTCCAGGGTCCTTGAGGGCGACCTCCCCGGCGACGGGATCACCGAGGAGGGCGGGTCGTTGGTGATGCGCGGCGGCCCGCTGTTCTGGTCCTTCTACTGGGACGAGTGGTGCAACAAGGGCCTTGAGGGACCGACCCGGCTGTTCCTGACCTCGACCGGCAACGGCCAGGAGCTGCGCATCGCCGGCCCCGGGAGCGGGCCGTCGGCCGGGAGCCAACGGTGCCAGGACCGGGGCCGCCCCTCGCGGCTGGCGGCCTGGCAGTAGCCGCCGGTCCGCCTACGGCACCTCGGTGGTGGCGTCCGGGTCCAGCTCGTAGCGCTTGATGGCCTCGGCGACCTTCTCGCGGTCGAGGTCGCCGGTCAGGGCGAGCTCCTGGAGGACGGCCACGGCGATGTTCTCGGCGTCGATCTTGAAGTGGCGCCGCAGGGCCGGGCGGGTGTCGGAGCGGCCGAACCCGTCGGTGCCGAGGATGGTGTAGGGCCGCGGCACCCAGCGGGAGATCTGGTCGGGGACCAGCTTCATCCAGTCGCTGACAGCCACGATCGGTCCCTCGACCTCGGCGAAGGTCCGGGTGACGAGGGGGATCCGCTGGTCCTCGGTCGGGTGCAGGCGGTTCCACTCCTCGCAGTCGAGGGCGTCCTGGCGCAGCCGCTGCCAGCCGGGGGCGCTCCAGACGTCGGCGGCCACGTCCCAGTCCTCGGCCAGCAGCCGGGCCGCCTCCAGGGCCAGGGGCATGGCGCTGCCGCTGGTCACGATCTGGGCCCGCAGGGAGTGGTCGCCCTCGGCGGCCTGATAGCGGTACAGCCCCTGGAGGATCAGCTGCTCGTCCAGGCCGTCGGGCATGGGCGGCTGCACGAACGGCTCGTTGTAGACCGTCAGGTAGTAGAAGACGTCCTCGGGCTGCTCGCCGTACATGCGGACCAGGGCGTCCTCGACGATCACGGGGATCTCGAAGGCGAAGCTCGGGTCGTAGGTCACACAGCCCGGGTTGGTGGTGGCGATCAGCGGCGAGTGGCCGTCCTGGTGCTGGAGGCCCTCGCCGTTGAGGGTCGTGCGGCCGGCCGTGGCCCCGATCAGGAACCCGCGGCAGCGCTGGTCGGCGGCGCTCCACATCTCGTCGCCGGTCCGCTGGAACCCGAACATCGAGTAGAAGATGTACAGCGGGATCATCGGCTCGCCGAAGACGGCGTGGCTGGACCCGGCGGCCGAGAACGACCCCATGGCCCCGGCCTCGGTGATGCCCTCGTGGAGGATCTGGCCCTTGGTGTCCTCCTTGTAGGACAGCACCAGCTCCCGGTCGACGGCGTCATAGGTCATGCCCCGGGGCGAGTAGATCTTCAGCTGGGGGAAGAACGAGTCCATGCCGAAGGTCCGGGCCTCGTCGGGGATGATCGGCACGATCCGCCGGCCAACGTCCTTGTTGCGCAGCAGGTCCCGGATGAGCCGGACCAGGGCCATGGTGGTGGCGACCTCCTGCTTGCCCGACCCCTTCTTGAGCTGGCCGTACAGCTCCTTGGCGGGCAGCTCCAGCGGGCCCGAGCGGTCGACCCGGGCCGGGACCGGGCCGCCGAGGTCGCGGCGGCGCTCCAGCAGGTACTTGTGCAGGTCGGAGTCCTCGGGGGGCCGGTAGTAGGGCGGGTAGCCCTTCTCCAGGGCCTCGTCGGGCACGTCGATGCCGAGCCGGTCCCGGAAGGTGTTGAGGGTGCCGCGGACGAACTTCTTCATCTGGTGGGTGGCGTTGCGGGACTCGAACTCCCGGCCCAGCCCGCGGCCCTTGATGGTCTGGGCCAGGATCACCGTCGGCTGGCCCTGGTGGTCGACGGCGGCCCGGTAGGCGGCGTGGACCTTGCGCAGGTCGTGGCCGCCGCGGTCGACGGCCAGGGCGACCACCTCGGCGTCGGACAGCCCCTCGGTCAGCCGCCGCAGCCCCTTGGTGTCGAACAGGTGCTCGCGGATGTAGGCCGGGCTCTCGGCGGCCAGGGTCTGGAGCTGCCCGTCGGGGATCGAGTTCAGCTTGGCCACCAGCTCGCCGGTCTCGTCCCGGGCCAGCAGGTCGTCCCAGAGCCGGCCCCAGACGACCTTGATGACGTTCCAGCCGGCCCCCCGGAACAGCGACTCCATCTCCTGGATGATCTTGCCGTTGCCCCGGACCGGTCCGTCCAGGCGCTGGAGGTTGCAGTTGAGCACGAAGGTCAGGTTGTCCAACCGGTCCCGGCCGGCCACGGTCAGGGCCCCCTGGGCCTCGGGCTCGTCCATCTCGCCGTCGCCGACGAACGCCCACACGCGCGACCCGGAGGTGTCGACCAGCTCCCGGTGCTGGAGGTAGCGGTTGAAGCGGGCCTGGTAGATGGCGTTGAGAGGGCCAAGGCCCATGGAGACGGTCGGGAACTCCCAGAACTCGGGCATGAGCCGAGGGTGCGGGTAGGACGACAGGCCGCCGGGCTTGCTCTCCTGGCGGAAGGCGTCCAGGTTCTCCTCGTCCAGGCGGCCCTCCAGGAACGCCCGGGCGTAGACACCGGGGGCGGAGTGGCCCTGGAAGTAGATCTGGTCGCCGGCGCCGCCCTCCTTGCCCCGGAAGAAGTGGTTGAAGCCGACCTCGAACAGCTCGGCCGCGGAGGCGAAGGAGGCCATGTGCCCGCCCACGCCGAGCTCGGGGCGGTTGGCCCGGGACACGATCGCGGCCGCGTTCCAGCGCACGATCGCCAGCAGCCGCCGCTCCAGCTCCTCGTCGCCCGGGTAGTCGGGCTCGGCCGCGGCCGGGATGGTGTTGACGTAGTCGGTCGAGGGCAGCGGGGGCAGGCCGACGTCGAGGGCGGCGGCCTGGCTGAGGACCTTGCGGAGCAGGAAACGCGCCCGGCCCGGCCCCTCGCGCTCGACCACGTCGTTCAGCGAGTCCAGCCAGTCGCTGGTCTCGTCGGGGTCGGGGTCGGGGAGCTGGTCCAGCGCCCCACCCGCGGTGACCTTCTCGCGCTCCTCGCTCACCGTCGGCTCCCTGGGTCCGGGGGGTTCGTCCTTCTCGATATCCACCTTAGTCGCCGTCGCCGACCACGACCATGACCGGCGTGATCGAGGTGCTGTGCCTCGGGCTGGGCCCGGGCGGCGGCCAGCTGGGCCAGGACGACCCCGGCCACGACCAGCCCGGCCCCGGCCAGCTGGGCCGGGTTGAGGTGCTGGCCGAGCAGCAGCCAGGCGAAGGCGGCCGCGAACACCGGCTCGGCGGTGGCGGCGATCCCGGCGGTGGCGGCGCTGATCACCCGCACCGCCCCCACCGCCAGGGCGAACGGCAGCAGCGTGCCCAGCAGCCCGACCCCGAGCACGGCCCCGGCCACGCCCGGGTCGGCCAGGGTCCGCACCGGCCAGGACCACCAGGGCACGGCCACCGACCAGATGGCCACCGCGACCAGGAACCCCCACAGCAGCGTGGTCGCCGGCTCGGCTCCCCGCCGGCCGGCCAGCTCGGCCGAGAGCAGGTAGGCGGCGAACAGCACCGCCGAGGCCAGCCCGGCCGCCAGCCCCGGCAGGTCGAGGGCGCCCAGCCCCTCAAGGGCCCGGCTGACCAGCACCGCCCCGGCCAGGGAGACCCCGGCGGCCGCCCACGCCATCCTCCCCGGCTTGGCCGCGACCCTCCGGAACAACAGGGTGGTGGTGGCCAGCAGGATCGCCGGGCCGGTGTACTGGAGGGCGACCGCGACCCCGACCGGCAGGTGGTCGATGGCCACGTAGTAGGTCAGGTTGACGGCGGCCACACAGGCCCCGAACCCGGCCAGGGCCGGGAGGGTCCCTGGCGGCGGCCGCAGCAGGTCGGGC
>DATABK010000290.1:0-7427 GCA_036259695.1 Actinomycetes bacterium
CGGGCGCGAAGGCGAGCGTGACCCTCCGAGGGGGCGGCCGGCAGATCATTCACGGCTTCGGCACCGGTGCCGAGGATTCGTTCCTCGAGACGCTGGAGCTGCCGGCCAGGCCGGGCGTCACCTATCACCTGACCTTCGACATCGACATCGACCGGGGCGCCGGCGCCGAGGGGACCGGCTATCTCACCATCGCCGCCATCGACATCGGGATCAACTGACCCGTCCGAGCATCAGCTGCCCCGGCCTCCGCGGAACAGCGACCGCAGGGGCCGGGGCAGCGCCAGCCGGCCCCGCCCGCCGTCTGCGCTCTTCCCGCCGGCCCGGTCGAGGAAGAACCGGACCAGCTCGGCCGAGGCGTCGGGCCCGGACGGGTCGGTGAAGGACCCCTCGGGGCTGCCACCCGACCAGGCGTGCCCCAGGCTGTCCACCGACCACCACTCGGCCACCATCCGGCCGTCGCCGTCCCGCCAGACCCGCCGCGTCCAGCCCGCCCCGGTGACCGTCTCGGGCGTGGCGGTGGCGCTCCAGGGGCTGAGCAGCGCGGCCGCGTTCGCCGGGGCCACGGTGCTGTCGCGGCCGCCCTGGAAGACGATCAGCGGGATGCCGGCCTCGGGCGCCCGGGTCCCGGCCGGTGGCCCCTGCCGCATGGCCGCGTACGCCGAGGGCACGTCGTGGGCCGCCCCGTGGACGAGGCCGGAGTGAACCCCGGCGGCCGCGTACAGGTCCGGGTAGGTGGCGGCCAGCACCGCGGCCATGGCCCCGCCGGCCGAGAGCCCGGCGACGAACACCCGCCCCGCCTCGACCTGGTAGGTGGCCATGACCTGCCGGGTGATGCCGGCCAGCAGCGACGGCTCGCCGGCGTCGCGGCGCTGGTGGGCCGGGAGGAACCAGTTCCAGCAGCGCCGCCCGTTGGCCTTGGCCGCCTGCTCGGGGTAGGCGACCAGGAAGGTGTGCCGCTCGGCGAGCTCGTTCATGCGGGTTCCGGCGGCGAAGTCGGCCGCCGTCTGGGTGCAGCCGTGCAGCATCACCACCAGCGGTACGGCCTGGCCGGTGTAGCCGCTGGGCACGTACAGCTTGTAGCCGCGGGTCCCGGCCGCGTTCCGGTAGGAGCCGTCCAGGACCCGGGTCCCGGCTCCTGGCCCGGGCCGGCGGCGCCTGGACGCCGCCGAGGCGGCCGCGGCCGGATCGGGCCCGCCCCCGGGCCATCCCGGAGCCGCCGAGGTGGCGCCGGCCGGGGTAGGACCAGGCTGGCGGCCCAGGGACCGCTGGATGAGGGCGGTGGCCTCGGTCAGGCGCCCGGCGCGGGTCAGACGGGTCGCCTCGGCCATCGGGTCGTGGAGCTGGTCGGGCATGTGCTGCGTCCTTCTGTCGGCGGTCTGTCGGCGGTCTGGTCAGACGATGCGGCCGGCCAGGGCCTTCCTGACCGGGCTGGGGGCGCGCAGGGCGCCGAGGACCTCGACCGACTCGATGGTGGCGAGGGCCAGGTCGGGGGAGACGTCGTCGGCGATGCTGGCCAGCCCCAGCACCCGGATCTGGAGGCGCTGGCCGGCGTCGCGGACCGCCTCCAGGTCGCGCTTGGAGTAGTGCTGGACTCCGAGCACGAGGGTCTTGCGGGCCACCGTGCGGTGGACGGCCTCGGCGTGGGTGGCCAGCTGGGCCCGGATCGCGGTGCGGATGCAGTCGGTCCGGTTGGCGTAGAAGCCCTCCTGGACCAGCAGGTCGATCTGGCCCAGGTCGACCAGGCCAAGGTTGATGGTGATCTTCTCGGTCTTCTCGGTCTCCGGCACAGCAACCATCCCCTTACCATCCAGTCGGATGGTGCCGGTGCTAGGGGAGCGCTGTCAACCTGGGCGGCACGTCGACGGTCGCCCCGGGCGTCTCCACCCGGACCTCGCGCAGGTCGCGGCCGACCACGGCCGGCGGCCTGACCTGGGCCGAGACCGGCGGCACCCGGACCCGGGCCGCCGGGCTGGTCGTTCCCGGCGGCGTGACCACCGGCGGCGTGGTCGCCGGCGGCCGGGTCCCGCCCGACCCACCCTGGTCCCGGACCGGCTTGACGACGAAGTCGGACGTCAAACTGCCCGCGGGCCCGGCCCGGGCGGCGACCGGCCGGGGATGGGCCCGCCGCGGATGCCCGCGGTCGACCGACATCGGCCGCTCGCCGTCACTTGCCGGGGCGGCCGAGGCTCCGGCGGCCGGCAGGCGCTGGTCGACCACCGGCGGGGGCTGGGCGATCCCGACCGGCGGCGGCAGGTACTGGAAGATGCCGGGTAGGCGCCGGCCCGGGCCCGGCTGCGGCGGCCCGTCGACCAGGGCCATCACCGTCGCCAGGGCGACCAGCACCAGCAGCAGGGCGCCGTTGCGGATCCCCGTCGGCCGGCCCAGCCCGACCCGCGGCCAGTGCCAGGAAGGGCCGCCGCCCCCGCCCCCGATCCGCTCACCGATCCCCATAGAGGAAGGGTCGACCGCTTCGCCGATTTCCTTGACGTCACCACTTGCCCGATCGCCGGTTCCTGCCGACATCGGAAGGGAGAGCACCGACCCGGGAGAACCGCGTGCGCCACCTCGTGCGTGTCGTCGTCGCCACCTCGGCCCTGCTCGGGGCCCTGGGGGTGGCCACGCCGGCGGCCGCCGAGACCGCCCAGCAGTGCCACACGATCCTCAACCAGTACCGGGCCAAGGCCGGCCTGGGCAAGGCGTCGAGTACCTCCATCCCGGCCCTGGGCGTGGCCGCGGCCAGGCACGCCACCTACCGGGTCAACGTCGACCCCGGCGACTCGGTCCTGCTGGCCGACCTCGGCCTGCCCGACCTGGGCCTGTTCGGACCCGACCTGAACGCCCACCTGGAGACGCCGGCCCTGACCCAGCTCGGCTTCACCGGCATCAACCCCTGGGACCGGACCAAGGCGGCCAAGCTGGCCGACGGCAGCTGGCGCTACCAGTACGAGGACGTCACCACCGCCACCGGCATCTCGGCGGCCCAGCTGGAGGGGGTCCGCAGCTGGATCGACGCCCCCTACCACCGGTTCCCCCTGCTGGACGCCAACACCCGCCACGTCGGCTGCGCGGCCGCCGAACGGCAGGTCTCCGGCAGCGTCTACTCGGCCGAGGTGCTGAACATGGCCGCCACCTGGAAGGACACGACCAAGCGGATCACCCTCTACCCGGCCCCCGGCCAGACCGGGGTGCCGCCCTCCTTCAACCGCTGCCAGGAGCACCCGACCCCCTTCGGCGGCGCCTGCGACCCGGCCCGCCCCACCCAGCCGGTCGGCTACGTGATCACCATCCAGGCCGACGGCTACCACGCCATGAAGATCCAGGGCATCGCCTTCTCCAAGGGCTCGGCCCGCACCCCGGTCGACATCCACCGGGCCGTCCGCGCCCGCACCAAGAAGTCGACCGTGGCCAGCTCGGCCTATGACCCCAACCTGCCGCGAAACGCCGCCATGCTCGCCGCCAAGGCCCCCCTGGCCGCCGGCACCCGGTACAACGTGCGCATCTCCGGCTACGTCCAGGCCACCAAGGGCGGCAAGTGGGTGCAGTTCCGCACCCGCATCTGGTCGTTCACCACCGCCTGACCCCGCTCGCGATCACGCCCACCGGGGAGCTCGCCCGACCCGGCTGGACACAGTTGGTCCTTCTGCCGGTTCGGTGGCGGTTTCTTCGCTAAAGGTCGCATCGTCACCTGCCGAGTACAGATTGAGGTTTTCGAGATGCTCGAAACCTGCGAGCATGGGCGCCGCACCCGGGGGGGGAGCTATGGGAGAGCAGGGCGTCGCCAACACGCTGGTCCTTCCGAAGCCGCTGGAGCTCACACCGGCGCTGCGGGACCTGCTCGAGACGGTCGTTCCGAGCGGTTCCCACTGCCTCAACGTCGGCCGCCGGGCCCGCCCCGTCAACGCCTGGCTTGGTCGGCACGGTTGCACGCAGGTGACCGTCGACGAGTCCCACGTGCCCGCGCTCCCCTTCGAGCCGGAGACGTTCGACGCCGCCCTCCTGGTTGGCGTGCTCGATCGCCTGGCCGAGCCCTATCGGGCGGCCCGCCAGCTCCACCGCGTCCTCCGTCCCGGCGGGGTGCTGCTCGTCACCGCGGCCAACGACTGCTACTGGCGTCGCCGCCTCGACCGCGTCGTCGGTGGCGAGGACCGCCGCTCCAGCTCCTACAGCCCCGGCACCCTGCGCCGCCTCCTCCTGGACGCCGGCTTCAACCTGGTCGGCGTCGAGGGGCAGGACGGCGGCCTGGTCCGCGACCTCCCCCTGGCCGCCCGCTTCTCCCGAGGCCACACCTCGACCCCCTACCGGGTCGCCGAGCGGTTCCTCCCGACCCTGCTGGGGTCGCAGGTCGGGGCGTTCGCGGTCAGGCTCTGAGGGTCCCGTCCTCGTCGTCCTGGACCGGGACGGTCTCGCGCTCGGAGGGATGGGCCAGCTGCACGTGCAGGTCGATGTTCAGCCGCGCCATCTCAGGGCTCTCAGCCTGATCGGAGATACCGCACATCGTGCAGACCCAGCGGTAAAGCGGCTCTTTCATCCCACCTCCGGACGTCCCCGGACACTTTAGCGCACCCTGTCGGCGCCGTTTGCCACGGCCCAACCCGGCCGGTTAAGGTGCGCCCGCTTCCCCGGCGCAGCTCGTTCCCAACCTGTCGGCAATCTTGGCCTCCAGGTGGAGCCTTCGCGTCCCAATACCGGTCAGATCGAATTGCACGTCGCAGGGGGGCGTCCGCTGTTGAATCTGCGTTTGCGGCACGAGCAAGGCGCACGGCGAGTCCGGTCCACGGTTCCCCAGATCGTCATCGACCACCCCAGCAGAGCGAGCACGGTCCCCCTGCGGGAGGGGCCGGTCGGCCGCCGCGCGGGCAACGCGGGACCGGCGGCCACGGCCAGTACGCAGCGGCAACGGCTGGCCACCGTGGCCCGGTTCGCCGCCGTGGGGGCCAGCGGGATCGTGGTCAACCAGCTCATCCTGTGGCTCTGGGTGGCCGGCGGCGAGCAGCACTACCTGCTCGGCGCCGTGGTCGCGACCCAGGGGTCGTCGACCTGGAACTTTTTCCTGACCGAGCGCTGGGTCTTCCCCGGAGCCGGCGGTCAGCGGCTGCGCTCGCGGTTCCTGCTGTTCCTCGGGATGAACAACTCGACCCTGCTTCTGCGCATCCCCGTCCTGGCCCTGCTGACATCATTTCTGGGCATCAATTACCTGGTTTCGAACTTCCTCACCCTGGTTGTCCTGTTTCTGCTGCGGTTCCTGGTAAGTGACCGCCTCATCTGGAAGCCGGTCGCGACCCCGGCCCTGCGCCCGGCCACCGCCCGGCCGAGCGCCGTCCCCGCCCACCGGACCGCCCCGGCCGGGCCCCGATACCTCTACCAGGTGGGCGGGTTCGTGTCGGTCGGGTCCGACATCCAGCTCCGCGAGCTCCAGTACTTCCGGGTCCGGGCCCTTGAGGGCCGCCCCGACATCCGCCTCCGGGTCCAGCCGGTCGGCGAGCCCGGCCTGCGGGCCCGGTCGCTGGTCACCCACGGGCCCACCTTCGTCACCTACGAGGAGCACCTGGGCCAGCTTGGGGCCAACTTCCGGCTCGACTTCGCCGGCGACCGCATCGACGTCGCCGTCGCGCCCCTGCTCGGCCGCTCCCCCCACGTCGTCTACACCAACGTGGTCGAGGCCCTGCTGCGGTTCGTGCTCGTCTCCCGTGGCTGCCTGCTGCTCCACTCGGCCACGGTCGAGCTGGACGGGCACGGGGTGATGCTGACGGCCCGCACCGACACCGGCAAGACCAGCACCATCCTCCGGCTCCTGCGCGAGCAGGGGGGCGGGTTCCTGGCCGACGACATGACCATCGTCGAGCCGGGCGGCCGTGCCTACTGCTATCCCAAGCCGCTGACCATCAGCGCCCACACCGTGCAGGCCATCGCCCAGCACACCCTGACCCGCTCCGAGCAGCTCAAGCTGGCCGTGCAGAGCCGCCTCCACTCCAAGGGCGGGCGCCGGCTGGGGAGCCGGCTGGGGGAGCTGAACCTGCCGATCATGGCGCTGAACGCCACCACTCAGGCGCTCATCCCGCCGCCCAAGTACATGGCCCACCGGCTGGTCCGGACCCGCTATCTGGCCTCGACCAGAGTCCGGGAGCTGTTCGTGATCGCCCGGGGCGCCTGCGAGCTGGAGGAGGTCGACCACGAGACCGCCGTCGACCTCATGCTCGAGAACACCGACGACGCCTACGGGTTCCCGCCCTTCCGCTCCTTCGCCCCGGCCATCTCGATCGGCGGCGACGACTACCGCGCCCTGCGCCAGCGCGAGCGGGATCTGCTGGCCAGCTTCCTGGCCGGGGTCCGGGTGCGCCGCCTGACCCGGGACGACTTCTCCTGGGCCGAGGCCATCCCCACCCTCCTCGACGGCCACCGCCGGCCAGGGCCCGACCTGGCCATGCCGGACCTGGAGCGGCTGGCCGAGCAGCCACCGACCCAGTCCGCCTAGCCGCAGATGACCGGTCCCGTCCGCCGACCTCGCCGCCACCGGCGGCCGGCTCGGCAACAAGGCAAGGAATTGACCGCCATGGCTCGCCACCAGGCCGCCCGCATCCGGACTCCCGCCAACCTGGTCCTGACCCTGCTCCTGGTCGCCGGGACGGCCCTGGCCGCCACCCCGGCCCTGGGCGCACCCAGCACCTCGCTCACCCGCTACCCGTATCTCACCGACCTGGTCGGCGGGTCGGTGACCGTCAACTGGGCCACCACCCGCACGGCCACGACGGCGTCGGTGACCATCGGCAAGGTCGGGGCCGAGCCGGCCTGCGCCAGCCGCACCGTCGCCGCCACCAGGACGAGCATCACCGTCAAGTCGGTGAGTCAGTATCAGTGGAAGGCCACCGTCCCCGACCTGGAGCGGGACGCCACCTACTGCTACCGCGTCTACCTGGGCACCAGCCCCAGGGTCGACCTGCTCGGCTCCGACCCCTCGCCGAGGTTCCGCTCCGAGCTCCCCGAGCGGCCGGCCCAGCCGTTCAGCTTCGCCGTGTTCGGCGACTGGGGCCAGGCGAATGCGGGCAGCGCCAACCCCAACCAGGAGGCGCTGCTGGCCCTGCTGGCCAAGAGCGACGCCCGCTTCGCCGTCGGCACCGGCGACGTCGCCAACCCGTCCGGCAGCCAGTCCAACTACGGCGACCTGTACCAGACCGGCAGCAGCGTCAGCGGCGTCTTCGGCCCCAGGTTCTGGGCCGTCCCCGGGCGGTCGCTGCCGTACTTCCCGGCATCCGGCAACCACAACCCGAACAGCACCTTCCTGATCAACTGGCCCCAGCCTCGGGCCGTGGCCACCTCGGGCGGCCGTTACCAGCTGGACACCTACTGCTGCCTGAACGGCACCCGCTCCAAGGACTACGCCAGCGCCTGGTACGCCTTCGACGCCGGCGGGGCCCGGTTCTACGTCCTCC
>DATABK010000291.1:0-1671 GCA_036259695.1 Actinomycetes bacterium
GGCCATCGACGGCACCCGCTTCTCGGGCGGGATCGAGGAGACACCCAGCCGCTCGGCCATCTCGGCCACCTTGTTGGGGCAGAGCTTCTCCATCAGGCGGGCGTAGACGCCGTTGACCGACCGCCGGGTGGCGTCCCTGACCGAGATCAGCCCGGACCCACCGCCCTCGTAGTTGTCCACCGACCAGGGCGAGCCGCAGACCAGCTGGTCCCTGAACCCGCTTGACTCCCAGACCGAGTCGGGCGAGATGCCGGCGTTCAGCGCCGCGGCCAGCACGAAGGTCTTGAACGACGACCCGGGCTGGCGGCCGACGCCCTGGAGGGCGGCGTTGTAGGCCCCGGTCTTGAAGTTGCGGCCGCCGACCACCGCCCGGACGCCGCCGTCCCGCGGGTCGATGGCCACCAGGGCGATGTCGGGGCCGGTCGGGGGCAGCGATCTGGCGACCGCCCGCTCGGCTGCCAGCTGCATGTCCTTGTCGAGGGTGGTGTGGATGCGCAGGCCGCCCTCGAACAGCCGCCGGGTCCGTCCCTCCCTGGTCCTGCCGAGGCGCTCGTCCTCCTGGAGCTGGCGCTTGAGGCCGTCGATGAACCAGGGGTACCGGCCGCCGACGCTGCGCGGCTTCTGGGTCTTGAGCGGCTCCTTGCGGGCCTTGGCGGCGTCCGCGGCCGAGATCATGCCGAGCTGGGTCATCCGCTCCAGCACCGAGTCGCGCAGACCCTTGGCCCGCTCGGGGTGCTGGCGAGGGTCGGAGCTCACCGGCTCCCTGATGACCCCGGCCAGCATGGCCGCCTGGGAGAGCGAGACCTCCGAGGCCCGCTTGCGGAAGTAGCCCCTGCTGGCCGCCTCGACCCCGTAGTAGCCGGCGCCGAAGTACACCCGGTTCAGGTACCGGTGCAGGATCTCGTCCTTGGAGAGCTTGCCCTCGAGCTGGGCGGCGAGGGCGGCCTCCTTGATCTTGCGGACGATCGAGATGTCCTTGAGGTCGGGGTAGCTGTTGCGGACCAGCTGCTGGGTGATGGTGCTGCCGCCCTGGCTGACCTCGCCGCTGAGCAGGTTGGTGACCGCGGCGCGCACGATCCCCCGGTCGTCGACGCCCTTGTGCTCGTAGAAGCGGGCGTCCTCGGCGGCGATCACCGCCTGCTGGAGGGTCGGCGAGATCTTGGACAGCGGCACGACGATCCGGTCCTGCTCGTCCTTGAGGACCTCGATCACGCGGCCCTGGCGGTCGTAGACCTGGGTCCGCTCGGGCTGGCGGAGCTGGCGGAGCTCCTCCAGCTCGGGCAGGCCGGCCCCGGCGCCCTTGACCGAGTCGGCGACCAGCATCCCGGCCGGGACCGCGGTCGCGGTGGCGATCAGCAGGGTCAGGGCGAGGGCGACCACCACCGGGCGGGCGAACGCCAGCCAGCCGCGCCGGCGCCGGTTGGGTGGGGCGGCCATGGCCGTGACCAGCGGGGCCAGCCGCCTCGCGGCGGCCCGGAACGGCCGGCCGACCCGGTCCAGCCCGGTCGCCAGCCCGGCGACCACCGGGTCGCGGGTCGGGGGCCGGCCGTTCCGGCTGCTCCGCCGGCCGGCGATCGGCTCCGGGTCCTCGACCCGGTCGACCAGGCTCGACGGCAGCCACCAGGCCTCGACCGGATCACCCGGATCGGGGGCCAGCCTCCCCCGGCCGGT
>DATABK010000292.1:0-3521 GCA_036259695.1 Actinomycetes bacterium
GGCCCCGGGCCGAGGTCGAGGCCTGCCTGGAGCGCCTGCGGGCCAAGGACTTCCTGTACCGGGTGGGCAAGGCGGCCATGGCCGGGGAGCGGGAGTACGGGTTCCGGCACGTGCTCGTCTGCGAGGTTGCCTACGGCCAGATCCCCCGGCTGGAGCGGGCCGACAAGCACCGCCGGGCCGCCGCCTGGCTGGAGTCACTGGCCGCCGAGCGCTCGGAGCTGCTGGCCCACCACTACGGCCGGGCCCTGGAGCTGGCCCGCGCGGCCGGGCAGGCCACCGGCGACCTGGCCGACCGGGCCCGCCTGGCCCTGCGCGACGCCGGCGACCGGGTCGCCGGGCTCGGCGCCCACCCCACCGCCGCCCGCTACTACTCCGAGGCCCTGGCCATCTGGCCCGACGGCGACCCCGAGCGCCCGGACCTGGAGCTGCGGGCGGGGACCGCCTACTGCCTCGGCGAGGGCACCGGCGAGGACCTCTTGACCAGCGCTCGGGACGGGCTGCTGGCCATGGGCGACCGCGAGCGCGCCGCCGAGGCCGAGGCCCACCTGGGCCTGCTCGCCTACACCCAGGGCCGGGACCGGTCCTCCCACCTCGACCGGGCGCTGGCCCTGGTGGCCGACCTGCCCCCGTCCCACAGCAAGGCGGTGGTGCTCAGCCGCTGCATGATGCACCTGCTGGTCGCCGACCGGAACGCCGACGCCATGCAGGTGGCCCGCGAGGGCCTGGCCATGGCCAGGAGCCTTGGCGACCGGGACGTGGAGGTGGACGCCCTCGGCACCATCGGGGCCACCCGGGTCTGCCTCGGCGACCCCGGCGGCGTCCACGACCTGGAGCGCTGCATCGCCATGTGCCGGGCCGACGGCTCCTCGATGGTCATCTCCTGGCAGAACAACCTTGCCTTCTCCTACGCCATCCTCGGCGACCTGCGCCGCTCCTTCACCGCCCGCAAGGCCGCCGGGGCGGCGGCCGAGCACTTCGGGTCGGGCAGGTACCTGCGCTGGCTGGAGCTGGAGCGGGTGGCCGAGCACTACTGGAGCGGCCGCTGGGACCAGGCGGTCCGGGTGGCCGACTCGGTCGCGCCCGACGGCGAGGAGGCCGCCCAGCACTACATGGAGTGCCTGTGCCGGCTCTGGCGGGGCCGCGTCCGGCTGGCCAGGGGCCAGCTCGGCGGGGCCATGGAGGACGCCGGCCGAGCCCTGGCCCTGGCCAGGGAGTCCGGCGACCGCCTGAACCTCGACCCGGCGCTGGCCTTCAAGGCCAGGGTGCTGGTGGCCACCGACCAGGTCGCCGATGCCGGCAAGCTGCTGGACGAGCTGCTGGCCACCCTGGGCGGGGGCCTGCTCAAGCCCGAGCTGGGCGCCGACCTGCCCGTGGCTCTGGTCGCCCTCGGCCGCCCGGTCGAGGCCCTGGATGAGGCCCTGCCGTCGCGCTGGCTCGACGCCGCCCGGGCGTTCGGGGCCGGCGACCCGGCCCGGTCGGCCCGGCTGTACGCCGAGATCGGCAGCCGTCCCGACGAGGCCACGGCCCGCCTGGCCGCGGCCCGCCGCCTGCTCCCCACCCGCCCGGCCGATGGCCGGGTCGAGCTGGAGCGGGCCATGACCTTCTTCCGCGAGGCCGGCGCCAGCGCCTCCCTGGAGCAGGCCAAGGAGCTGCTGTTCGCATTGACGTGAGCGCCGTAAGATGAAGAGAGAGATTTCTCTCGTCCCCCGACTCGGCAAGGAGTAGCCTAGCCGCCATGGTGTCCGCCAGGCCCCGCGACCGGATCCTGACCACCGCCACCGAGCTCTTCCACTCCGAAGGCATCGGCGCGGTCGGGGTGAACCGCATCATCGGCCAGGCCGACGTGGCCCCGATGACCCTCTACCGCCAGTTCGGGGGCAAGGACGCCCTGGTCGCGGCCACCCTCGAGCAATGGAGCGTCCAGTGGCTGCACCGCCTCTCGGACGCCATGGACCGCCGCGGCGACGACCCCTCGGACCGCTTCGACGGCCTCTGGGACGAGCTCGAGTCCTGGTTCGCCGAGCCCGGGTTCCGGGGCTCGTTCGTGGCCAACGCCGCCACCGAGCTGCGCAGCGAGCCCGACCACCCGGCCCAGGCCAAGATCGTCCAGCACCGCCAGGCCCTGCGCCAGCTCCTGGAGGACCTGGCCAAGGCCTCTGGCGCCTACGACCCGGCCGTGCTCGCCGCCCAGCTCCAGGTCCTGATCGACGGAGCCGTCTCCGCGGCCGCCGTCGACCGCGACCCGACCGCCGCCACCGGCGCCCGCGGCCTCGCCAAGGCCGCCATCACCGCCGCCTCGGCTTCGTAGCGCCGGGTCCTGCACCGGGGGACCCGGGACCCGGCACTCGGCCGTCGTGCCGTGACCGGCCCGGAGGATCGCCCCATGCCCTCGCCTGGCACGGTGGTCGCCGCTCGGGCCAGCGTGTACCTGGCACGGTGGTCGCCGTTCGGGCCCATGCGCGCACCTGGCACGGTGGCCCGGATGGCCTCGAGGCGTCCTCTGGCGGTTTCGGCGCCTCCGCGGACAGGCCGGCCAGCTGGATGCCCGTGTTCCTCCCGACAGTGGGGGGGCGGTCCAGCGTCTTCGTTGGGGTGGGGTGGCCGTTAACCGCCCGTCGGGGCCGCGGGCCAGGTGCCAGCGGCCTTCATGGACGGCCCGATGGTGGGCTCGGCACAACAGGATCAGGTTGGCCAGGTCGGTGGGGCCGCCGTCCAGCCAATGCCACAGATGATGCGCCTCACACCAGACCAGGGGCCGGCTGCAGCCGGGGAACACACAGCCGCCGTCGCGGGCGGCCAGGACGGTGCGTTGGGCGGGTTGGACGACCCGGGTGGCCCGGCCGACATCCAGCGGGACCGGGCCCCGCCCAGGGTCGAGGGCAACAGGGTCATGGCCGCCCGCAGCTGCTCCCTGGGTTCGGCCACCCCGCCTGGTCCATGGACCACCGGCCCCTCCTCGGCACGAGGGTCCTGATCGAGTTGGCCGGTGGGACGCTGGTCGTGGCGAGGGTGTCGGGTGACCACCACCCGGGTCACCGCCCCGTCGCAGGCCAGCCGCCGACACGCCTCCGGGGCCAGTGGCCCGAACCCGCCAAGGTCACCACCTGCCGCGCCGGGATGACCGAGCAGGCTGTCCAGGTCCACGGTGACCGCCAGCTGGGGCCGGACCCCACCGGTCTGGGGCAGCCGTCCGCCTTCCAGGGCCCGGCAAGCCAGTTCGGTCAGGGCGTCGGCGGTGCGTTGGCTGCCGCTGCGGGTGTCGCCAGCGTCGGCCGGGCGGGCCAACGGCTCCAAGGCGGCCAGCAGGGTCTGGCCGGCTTCGGGTTCCAGGAGGCCGTCGATGGCCACCAGCTGATCCAAGGTTGGGGTGAGCCACACCCCTCGGCGCGCACGGCGGCGTCCGCTGGCCCGATCGGCGCTGTCGGGGTCGGCGACCAACCGCAGATGATCGATGACCTGGCGGAGCCGGGGTGGGTCCAGGCGGCGGGCGGCGTCGACCAGGACCCGGTCGGCGTCGCCGG
>DATABK010000293.1:0-3476 GCA_036259695.1 Actinomycetes bacterium
CGCCGCCCTGACCGACTGGCACGAGGGCGGCCGCCGCGGTCCCCGCCCCCCCGGCCACGCCCGCGAGCACGACCCGGGCCGGGTCAAGGCGTGGGCCGCCTGGTGGGCGACCCCGGTCTACAAGGCCCTGGTCGACCCCGACGGCCGCCCCCGCCGGCTCCGCAAGGCCGGCCGGTTCTAGGCGTCGCCGAGCAACCGGGGCAGCTGGCGCATGTCGTCGAAGACCACGGTGGCGTCGCCCTCCAGGCGCTCGGGCGGGGTCAGGCCACCGGCGTAGCCGAAGACCCGCATGCCGGCCGCCCTGGCCGCCTGGACGCCGTACAGGGTGTCCTCGACCACGGCGCAGCGGGCCGGCTCGGCCCCCATCCGCGCCGCCGCGTACAGGAACAGGTCGGGGGCCGGCTTGCCGTTGGCGACCTCGTAGCCGCTGAAGATCCGGCCCTCGAACCGCTCGTAGAGGCCGGTGTGGCCGAGGGTGAAGCGGAGCTTGTCGTGGCTGCCGCTGGAGGCGACGCAGGTCGGGAGGGTGATCTGGTCGAGGGCCTCGACGATGCCGTCCACCGGGACCAGCTCGGCCGCGAAGGCCTCCCGGTAGCGGACCTGGAACTGGTCCTTCCAGCCCTCGGGGAGCCGGCCGCCGAGCTGGGCCTCGATCGCCTCGTCCATGTAGGCGTCGGTCCGGCCGGTGAACCGCTCCATGATCTCGGCCTCGGTCAGCGGCCAGCCCAGCTCGGTCAGATACCGGGACTCGACCCGGACGGCGATCCGCTCGGAGTCGACCAGCACGCCGTCGCAGTCGAAGATGACCAGCTCGAACGGGCCGTCCACCACGGTCAGTCGCCGAGCCGCTCGGCCAGGAAGGCCAGGCCCCGCGGGTAGCGGTACTCGATGGCGGAGTGGGTGGCGTCGAACAGCTCGAAGACGTGCTCGATCCCGAGGGCGTCGAGCTCGGCCGAGAACGCGGCCGCCCCCAGGTCGAGCCAGAACTGGTCGCGGCGGCCGGCGTCCAGGTAGATGCCGCGCAGGGAGCGGAGCCGGTCGGCGTGGCCGGCGGCCATGCGGACCGGGTCGAGGGCCAGCCAGCGGGCCCAGACCTCGTCCCGGAGCCGGCCGGTGGCCGGGTCGAAGGGCAGGGTCACGGTGCCGTCCGGCTCGGCCGAGTAGCAGGCGGCCATGGCCCAGATGCCGAGCAGGACGCCGTCGGACTCCTTGCACATGGCCGGCCGGGTGGCGAAGTCGGCGAAGAACCGGTCGAAGGAGCCGTCGTAGTGGTCGCGCAGGGCCCGGGTCGCCTTGGCCATGTCGGGCAGGTAGCAGTGCTCGAACAGGGCGTCGCCGGCGTGGCTGACCAGGCCGCCGAAGACATCGGGGCGCAGCATCGGGGCGACCATGGCCCCGTAGCCGCCGCTCGACTTGCCGGCGAGGCCGCGGTGCTCGCGGGCCGGCAGGGTCGGGTAGCGGTCGTCGACGAAGGCCACCACCTCGTCGCACAGGTAGTCCAGGTAGCGGCCGGTCCCGGGGGAGTTGAGGAACTGGCTGCCCCCGAGCGAGGTCCAGCAGTCGACGAAGGCCACGATCGCCGGCGGCGCCGGGGAGGCCCCGGCGAACAGCTCGTCGACCAGCTCGGGGACGGTGGGCCGCAGGGCGGTCCGGTTCCACCACATGTCGACCTGGCCGGTGTAGCCCTGGATCACGTAGATGCTCGGGTAGCGGCGGCCGGGGTCGTCGCCCACGCCGGGGGGCAGGTAGACCAAGAGCGGCCGCTCGGCCGGGTCGCCGAGCGGGTTGCCCTCCAGGACCCGGCTGTGGACGGTCTGCTGCTCGAACCGCCCCCGCGGCTCGACCGACCAGGGCTTCACAGCAGCGGGGCGGCGTCGCGGGCGAAGTAGGTGACCACCAGGTCGGCCCCGGCCCGCCGGATGCTGGTCAGCACCTCGAGCATGACCCGCTCGCCGTCCACCCAGCCGCGCTCGGCGGCCGCCTTGACCATCGCGAACTCGCCGGACACGTGGTAGGCGGCCGTTGGCAGCCCGAAGGCCTGCTTGACCCGCCAGAGCACGTCCAGGTAGGTCATGGCCGGCTTGACCATGACCATGTCGGCCCCCTCGGCGACGTCGAGGGCGACCGCGCGCAGGGCCTCGTCGCCGTTGGCCGGGTCCATCTGGTAGCCGGTCCGGTCCCCGAACCGGGGCGCCCCCTCGGCCGCCTCCCGGAACGGGCCGTACAGGCCCGACGCGTACTTGGCCGCGTAGGCCAGGATCGGGGTGTCGGCGAACCCGGCCTCGTCGAGGGCGCCGCGGATGGCGGCCACCTGTCCGTCCATCATCCCGCTGGGGGCGACCACCGTGGCCCCGGCCTCGGCCTGGGCGACCGCGATCCGCCGGTAGAGCTCGAGGGTGGGGTCGTTGGCCACCACCGGCCCGGAGCCGAGGGCACCAGGGTTCGCGGGGGCCAGGGCCCCGCAGAGCCCGTGGTCGGTGTACTCGCACAGGCAGAGGTCGGCGATCAGGGCCACGTCGTCGCCCAGGTCGGCCCGGAGCGCCCGCAGGGCCCGCTGGATGATCCCCTCCGGCGCCCAGGCCTGCGACCCCTCGGCGTCCTTGCCGGCCGGGATCCCGAACAGCAGCAGGGCCGGGATCCCGAGGCCGGCCAGCTCGGCCGCCTCCTTGCGCAGGCTCTCCAGGGTGTGCTGGGCGTGCCCGGGCATGGAGGCGATCGGCGCCGCCTCGGCGATCCCCTCCTTCACGAACAGCGGCGCCACCAGGTCCCGCCGCGACAGCTCGTGCTCCCGGACCAGCTCCCGCAGCACCCGGCTGCTCCGCAGCCGCCGTGGCCGCCCCACCGGAAACGGCGCAGGTTGCATCACATCTCCTCATCCGGTCCTGAACGGACCTACCCTACTCCGACCCGGTCGGGTCAGCCGCCGGCGGCCTGCTCGATGGCCTCGACCAGCCCGCCGATGGTGTGGTCGGTGGCGGTGGTGGCGACCGGGATGCCGGCCGAGCGGGCCGTGCCGGCCGTGACCGGGCCGATGGCCGCGACCCGGACCCCGGGCGGGGGCGGGCCGCCGTAGCCGCGGAGGAAGCCCTCGACGGTGGAGGAGGCGGTGAAGGCCACCCAGTCGACCTCGCCCCGGTCGAGGCGGCGGCGGGCCGCCGGGTCGAGGGTGCCGACCGGGACGGTGTGGTAGGCCACGACCTCGGTGGTCTCCCAGGCCTTGGCCCGGAGGAGCACCCCCAGCTCCGGGTTGGCCAGGTCGGCCCTGGCCAGCAGGACCCGGCCCGGGCCGGCGGGGAAGGCGTGGCCGAGGGCGGCGGTGGTGGCGACCTCTGGGACCAGGTCGGGGGCGACCCCCCAGTCGCGCAGGGCGGCCTCGGTGGCCGGGCCGACGGCGGCCACCCGGGCCCGGCCGAGCGCCTCGGGGCCGCGCCCCGACGCCTCGGCCCGGCCGCGGAGCGCGGCCACGCCGTTGACGC
>DATABK010000294.1:0-5954 GCA_036259695.1 Actinomycetes bacterium
CTCCTCGGCCGTGGGGTAGCGGAAGCCGACGTGGTCGAACTCGATCCGCCCGGCCGGCCGCTCCAGGGCGACGGCCCCGGGCCGGTCGCGGATCGGGCTCTCGAAGTCGAGCACCTCGAAGACCCGCTCGAAGGACACGAACGCGGTCATCACGTCCACGCGGGCGTTGGTCAGGGCCGTCAGGGGGCCGTAGACCTGGGTGACCAGGGCGGCCAGGGCGACCACGTCGCCGGCCCGCAGCTGGTCCTGGAGGACCAGCCGGGCCCCGAACCAGTAGACGGCGGCCGTGCCGACGGCGCCGACCAGGCCGAGGACGACGAAGAAGGTCTGCCCGTAGAGGGCCGAGCGGACCCCGATGTCGCGGACCGAGGCGGCCTTGTCGGAGAAGCCGCCCAGCTCGCGGTCGCGGCGCCCGAACAGCATCACCAGCAGCGCCCCGGCGACGTTGAAGCGCTCGTTCATGGTCGTGTTCATGGCCGCGTTGAGCTGCATCGACTCGCGGGTGATGGCCTGGAGGCGGCGGCCGACCCGCCGGGCCGGGAGCAGGAACAGCGGGAGCACGGCCACCGAGATCAGGGTGATGCGCCAGTTCAGCAGGAACATGGCGACCAGGGTGGTGATCAGGCTGATCAGGTTGGAGAAGACCGACCCGAGGGTCCCGGTGAGGGCCCGCTGGGCGCCGACCACGTCGGTGTTGAGGCGGCTGGTCAGGGCGCCGGTCTGGGTGTGGGTGAAGAAGGCCAGCGGCTGGCGCTGGACGTGGTCGAACAGGCTGGTCCGGAGCTGGTAGATGAGGCCCTCGCCGATGCGTGAGGACAGGAACCGCTGGCCGAGGGCGAGCCCGGCGTTGGCCAGGGCGACCCCGACCGCGGCCAGGCCGATCAGGTTGACCAGGCCGAAGCTCCGCTGGGGGATGGCGGTGTTGAGCAGCTCCCGGACGAGCAGGGCCGGGACCACCGCGGCCAGGGACGACAGGCCGAGCAGGAGCAGGTAGCCGGTGATCTGCCAGCGGAAGTCGCGGGCGAACCCCCAGACGCGCCGGACCACGTCGCGGGAGACCTTGGTGCCGGGCGGCAGCGGCTCCCGGCGGGCGTGCCAGTAGTAGCTCATCCTGCTCGACCCAACCCGTCGGCGACCTCCTGCATTCCGGCGGGTCGGGCGGCCAGGGCGGGCCGGCGCAGGCGGGCCAGCAGGGCCGCGGCCGCCACCCCGGCGGCGGCGATCAGGAACGCCCGGTCGGTGCCGACCCGGTGGACCAGGCTGCCGCCGAGGGCGTTGCCGATGGCGAACCCGGTCGCGAAGGCGGTGGTCACCCAGGTGAAGGCCTCGGTGACGGTGCCGGCGGGGGCGAGCCGGTCGACCAGCAGGTACAGGCAGGCGATGGCCGGGGCGATGCCGAGCCCGGCCAGGACCATGCCCGCGCCCAGCTGGACCAGACCGGTGGCCACGGCGAGCAGGGCGATCCCGGCCACGACCAGGGCGAGCAGGGGGACCATGCGCCGCTCGGGGCCGCGGTCGGCGGCCCGGCTCCCGAACACCAGCCCGCCGACCATGCTGCCCAGGGCCCACAGGGCGAGCAGCGGGCCGGCGTAGGTGCGGGAGCCGAGCTGCTCGGCGCCGGCGACCACGGTCACGTCGACCGTGCCGAAGGCGCTGGCCAGCAGCACGATCGTGGCCAGCACGGCCCGGATGCCGGGGCTGCGCAGGGCCCCGGCCCAGTCGGCGGCCCGGCGTTCGGGACGCCAGGCCCGCGACACCGGGGTGGCGGCGAACACCGCGACCCCGACCAGCAGCAGCGTGGCCGTCCCGAGCACGGCCGCGGCCGGGGAGAGGACGGCGGCCAGCAGGGCGACCAGGGGCGGGCCGATGACGAAGATCAGCTCCTGCACGGTCGACTCGACCGCGAACGCCGCCTGGAGCTGGCCGCCGTGGCCGAGCAGGTCGGACCAGAGGGCCCGCATGCAGGCCCCGACCGGCGGGATCGCCGCCCCGGCGAGGGCGGCCAGCCCGGCCAGGACCAGCGGCGAGGCCGAGCGGCCGGCCGCGGCCAGGGCGGCGAAGGCGACCGCGCTGGCCGCCGCGCAGCCGGCCAGGACCCGGGTCTGCCCGACCCGGTCGACCAGCCGGCCGAGCAGCGGCGAGGTCAGGGCGAGAGCGATCGAGTAGGTCCCGGCGACCAGCCCGGCGACGGCGTAGGAGCCGCCACCCTCCCGGACCAGCAGCACGATCGCCAGCCCGGCCATGGCCGTGGGCATCCTCCCCACGATGGCCGAGGACAGCAGCCGGGCAACAGAGGGCGTGCGAAGCACATCAAGATAGACACGGAGGCGCATCCCCCGATGGTGCCAGATGACCCCGACGGGTCCCGGGGGGGCCCGGTCCGGGGCTCGCTCGGGGGCTTGGTCCGGGGCTGTGGACAACCGCCGACGCCCACTGCCGCGGTCGGTTACCCTCCCGAAAGGGGCCCCATCACCGGCGGGTGGGTCAGGCGCGCCCGGCGCCGGCGGGTGGGGTCAGGCGCGCCCGGGCCCGGCAGCACCTGCACCTGGTGTGGCACAACGGGGCCATCCTCGACGACCCGGAGGGGCTGCTCGAAGGCGCCTACCCGGACCGGCGCATGACCTACTTCACGGGTATGGCCGACGTCGAGGCCAAGCATGCGGCGCTCGAGGGCCTGGTGCGCCGGTGGGTCGAGCTGATGGACCGCGACGGTTAGCCCCAGCGGCGCAGGAGGCGTTCGGCGCCGGAGGCGAGGTCGTCGATGACCTGGGCGGCGGGGACGACCTCACGGGTGGCGCCGACGCTCTGGCCGGCGTAGTGGGCCATGGCGGCGACCTCGCCGGTGGTGTCGCGGTTGGGGCAGGGGACCCCGAACCGGGGGACCTGGAGGGTGGTGGCGCCCATGCGGGTCTCCCCCACCACCTCGCCCTGGAACGCCTCGGCGGCCGCGACGGCCGAGCCGAGGGTGCGGTGGGGCTCGGGGCCGCGGGGCCACATGACCGAGAAGGCGTCGGTGAGCACGGCGTCCTCGGCGTCGGCCTCCAGCAGGGCGGCGACGTAGGCGGGGTGGCCGCCGGACTCCTCGGTGGCCAGGAGGCGGGTGCCGACCCGGGCCGCGGCGGCGCCGGCGGCCAGGCAGGCCGCGACCCCGCGGGCGGTGGCGATCCCACCGGCGGCGACCACCGGGACCTCGACGGCGTCCAGGACCTCGGCCAGCAGCGGCAGCAGGGCGACCCGGCCCCGGATGCGGCCGCCGCCCTCCATCCCCTGCACGCAGATCAGGTCACAGCCGGCGTCGGCGGCCGCCCTGGCCTCGGCGACCGACCCGGCCTGCCAGGAGGCGAGCGCCCCGCCCTCGTGGACCCGCGCGACCAGCGCCGGGTCGGGGTCGCCGTAGTAGAAGTCGACCAGCCGGGCCCCGGCCGCCGCGACCTCGACACAGGCCGGGTCGGCCCCGTACGGCAGCAGGAAGGTCACCCCGACGACCCCGTCGGTCCGGCCGGCCAGGTCGTCCAGCAGCCCGGCGAGGACGTCGGCGGGGAGCATCTGGGCCGGGACCATGCCGACCGCGCCGGCTGCGGCCACGGCCGCGACCAGCTCGGAGGTGGTGACCCCGCCCATCGGGGCCTGCTGGAGCGGCACCCGGGCGCCGAGCAGCTCGGTGAACGGCGTCGTCAGCATGGCGGCTCCCTAGGGTCGGGTCAGCGGGGCGTAGCGGAGCAGGAGGCGCTTGCGGCCCAGCCCGGGGAAGTCGACCTCGGCCATGGCGCGCTCGCCCTGCCCGGTGATCGTGGCCACCACGCCCTTGCCCCACTGGCGGTGGACGACCTCGTCGCCGGGGCCGAGGCCCAGGTCCAGGGCGCCGCGCTGGCGGTCGGCCAGGCGCTCGGCCGGGGTCGGCTGCCGGTTGAAGGAGACCGGCTGCTGGGGCCGGGCGTTGAAGCTGCTCCGGCCGGCCCCGAACGCCGGGCTGGAGTCGCCCCAGCTGGCCGGGCCGGACCGGGCGGCGGTCTTGCGCTGGCCCGGGGCGACCGTGACCAGCTCCTCGGGCACCTCCTTGAGGAACCGGGAGGGCAGGTTGTAACTGGTCGAGCCGAACAGGGTCCGGCTCCAGGCGTTGGTCAGGTACAGGCGCTCCCGGGCCCGGGTGATGCCGACATAGGCCAGGCGGCGCTCCTCCTCCAGCTCGCGGGGCTCCCCGATGGAGCGGACATGGGGGAACACGTTCTCCTCGAGCCCGACTATGAACACCACCGGGTACTCGAGACCCTTGGCCGTGTGCAGGGTCATCAGGGTGACCGACTGGCTGCCCGCCTCGACCTGGTCGGCGTCCGACACCAGGGCGATCGACTCCAGGAACCCGGGGAGGGTCGGCTCGGCCTCCTGGCCCTCGCGCAGCTCGTACTCCTCGGCGGCCGACTGGAGCTCGCGGACGTTCTCGACCCGGCCCTGGCCCTCGATCGAGGTGTCGGCCTCCAGCTCCCGCATCAGCCCGGACAGGGTCCAGGCGTCCTGGACGAGCACGCTCGGGGAGCGGCCCTCGGAGACCCCGGCGGCCAGCTCGTCGAGCACGGCCACGAAGTCGGCCACCGCCCGGGCCTGGCGGGCGCCGAGGCCGGGGATCTCGCCGGCCCGGCGGAGCGCGTCCCCGAAGGGGATGCCCTCCTCGGTGGCGAACCGGTCGATGGCCCGCTCCGAGGTCTCGCCGATGCCGCGCCGGGGCACGTTCAGGACCCGGCGCAGGCTGACCGTGTCCAGCGGGTTGACGGTGGCCTTGAGGTAGGCCAGCAGGTCCTTGACCTCGCGCCGGTCGTAGAACTTGACCCCGCCGACGATCTTGTAGGGCAGCCCGGCCTTGACGAACACCTCTTCCAGGGGCCGGGACTGGGCGTTGGTCCGGTAGAAGACGACCACCTTGCCGTAGCCGAGGCCCTGTTCGTGGAGCCGCTCGACCTCCTCGACGACGAAGGCGGCCTCGTCGTGCTCGTTCTCGGCCTGGTAGCGCACGATCGGGTTGCCCGAGCCGATCGCGGTCCACAGGTTCTTGGGCTTGCGCTCCAGGTTGTTGGCGATGACCGCGTTGGCCGCCGACAGGATGGTCTGGGTCGAGCGGTAGTTCTGCTCGAGCAGGATGACGTTGGCCTCCGGGTAGTCGGCCTCGAAGTCGAGGATGTTGCGGACCGTGGCCCCCCGGAAGGCGTAGATCGACTGGTCGCCGTCGCCGACCACCGACAGGTTGCGGTGCTCGGCGGCCAGCAGCTTGAGCAGCTCGTACTGGGCCACGTTGGTGTCCTGGAACTCGTCCACGAGCACGTAGCGGAACCGCTGCTGGTACTCGGCGAGCACGTCCGGGTGCTCCTGGAACAGCCGGACCGTCTGGAGGATCAGGTCGTCGAAGTCCATCGCGTTCGACTCGCCCAGCCGCCGCTGGTACAGCCGGTAGGCCTCGGCGGCCTTCTTCTCGAACCAGCCAAGGGCCCGGTCGGCCGCGGCCTCGGGGCCGACCAGCTGGTCCTTCCAGCCGCTCACGGCGTGGCGCATCGCCCGGGCCGGCAGCCGCTTGGGGTCGAAGTCGAGCTGCCGGCAGACCTGGGCCATCAGCCGCTCGGCGTCGCCCTCGTCGTAGATGCTGAAGCTGGAGGTGTAGCCCAGGTGGGAGCCGCTGCGGCGCAGGATGCGCACGCAGGCCGAGTGGAAGGTCGACACCCACATCGCCTTGACCACGGGCCCGACCAGCTGGCGCAGGCGGTCCTGCATCTCCCGGGCCGCCTTGTTGGTGAAGGTCATGGCCAGCACGGCCGTCGGCGGCACCCGCTTGTCCTTGATCAGGTGGGCGATCCGGTGGGTCAGCACCCGCGTCTTGCCCGACCCGGCCCCGGCCACGATCAGCGTCGGCCCCTCGGTGGCCAGCACGGCCACCCGCTGGGCGTCGTTCAGCCCGTCCAGCAGATCCG
>DATABK010000295.1:0-2004 GCA_036259695.1 Actinomycetes bacterium
CCCCGACCGCGGGGTCGGCGGTGCGCTCGGGCTCGTAGCCGGGGCGGTCTTCGGGCGGGGTGTCCTCGGTGGTGCCTTCCTCGGCGGCGGCGACGTCGTAGCCGATCGCCCCGGCGCCCTCGATGTGGGAGCCGAGCCGGGTGCGCATCGGGTCGCCCTCGGACATGGCCACGGTGCCGCGGGGCTGGTCGGTGCTGGCGGCGGCCGGGTCGGGGTCGGTCAGCGAGGTGTCGCGACCCGGACCGGGATCCTCGGACTCGCTCCCGATCATGCCGGTGTCGCCTTGCTGGGCCTCGTCGCTGCGGTCGGACATCCCAGCGTCGTCGCGGTCCATCGCGACCTCCTTTCGGTCAGTTCACCTCGTATCCGTCCGAGGTCCCGAGCAAACGCCGCCCACCGGCCGAGCCGGGCTCAGCGGAAGTCCCGGGAGCGGGTGGACGCGGCCAGGGGCAAGGGCCGGAGCTGGTCGGCGATCACGTTGATCACGCCCTCGGCCCGCTCCAGCCGGCCCCGGACGAGCAGGGCGGCGGCGCTCCTGCCGACCCGCCGGTAGCGGGCCCAGACCCCCTTGGAGCAGATCACGTTGATCAGCCCGGTCTCGTCCTCGATGTTCAGGAAGGTGGTCCCGCCGGCGGTCGCCGGCCGCTGCCGGTGGGTCACCACCCCACCCACCAGCACCCTGGTGCCGGGCGGGACCACGGCCAGCCCTTCGGCGGCGACCGCGCCGAGCTCGTCCAGCCGTTGGCGGGCGAACTGCACCGGGTGGCTGTCGCCCACAGCCCGGTCGCCCACAGGTCGGCCGCCCCCAGCTCGACCGGGCTCATCCCCGGCAGCTGGGGCGCCTCCGCCCCCACCACCGTCCCGGGCAGCCGGTCCGCCCTGGCCTGGGCGACCGCCCCGGCGGCCCACAGCGCCGCCCGCCGCTCCAACCCCAGCGACCCGAACGCCCCCGCGGTGGCCAGCGCCTCCACCTGCCCCTCCCCCACCCCGGTCCGCCGCACCAGCTCGGCCATGGAGGCGTACGGCCGCCCCTCCGCCACCCGCTCGGCCAGGTCCTCTCCGAGCGACCGCACGTAGCCGAGGCCGAGCCGGACGCCCCCGTCCTGTTCCAGGGTCGCGGTGGCCGCCGAGAGGTTGACGTCGGGGCCGTGGACGACCACGCCGTGGCGGCGGGCGTCGGCGACCAGGGTGTTGGGCGACCAGAAGCCCATCGGCTGGGCGTTCAGCAGGGCGGCCAGGAACGCCGCCGGGTAGTGGAGCTTCAGCCAGGCGCTGGCGTACACCAGGTAGGCGAACGACACCGAGTGGCTCTCGGGGAAGCCGAAGTTGGCGAAGGCGGCCAGCTTCTCGTAGATCCGGTCGGCGACCTCGCCGGTGATCCCCCGCTCGGCCATGCCCGCATACAGCCGGCCCCGCAGGCGCTCCATGCGCTCGCTGGAACGCTTGGCCCCCATGGCCTGGCGGAGCTGGTCGGCCTCGGCGGCCGTGAACCCGGCCACGTCCACGGCCATCTGCATCAGCTGCTCCTGGAACAGCGGCACCCCCAGGGTCTTGGCCAGGGACCGCTCCAGCAGCGGGTGCAGGTAGGTGACGTCCTCGTCGCCGTTGCGGCGGCGGATGTAGGGGTGGACCGAGCCGCCCTGGATCGGGCCCGGCCGGATCAGGGCCACCTCGACCACCAGGTCGTAGAACTCCCGCGGCGCCAGGCGGGGCAGGGTGGCCATCTGGGCCCGGCTCTCGACCTGGAACACCCCGACCGAGTCGGCCGCGCACAGCATCTCGTAGACGGCCGCCTCCTGGGGCAGCTCGGCCAGGTCGACCTCGGCCCCGGAGTGGGCCCGGACCAGGTCCACGGTGTCGTGCAGGGCCGACAGCATCCCCAGCCCGAGCAGGTCGAACTTGACCAGCCCGACGGCGGCGCAGTCGTCCTTGTCCCACTGCAGGACCGTGCGGATGGGTTGATCGCCGGTGCCGTTGCGGCCGGTGAACCGCGCCCATTCGACC
>DATABK010000296.1:0-5870 GCA_036259695.1 Actinomycetes bacterium
GCCCGAGCGGTCGATCACCGAGACCTCCCACCAGCGGCTGGCCACCGTGGCCACCCACCAGGACCTGGGCTCGGGCATGGCCATCGCCATGAAGGACCTCGAGATCCGCGGCGCCGGCAACCTGCTCGGGGCCGACCAGTCCGGGCACGTCGCCCTGGTCGGCTACGACATGTACATGCAGCTGCTGGCTGAGGCCGTGGCCGAGCTCCGCGGCCGCCCCATCGAGCAGCCCAAGGAGCTGAAGCTGGAGGTCCCGGTGGACGCCCACCTGCCCGCCGCCTACGTGCCCCGGGAGCGGCTGCGGCTGGAGGCCTACCGCCGCCTCGGCGGGGCCCGGGTCGTCTCCGAGGTCGAGGCCCTCGGGGCCGAGCTGGCCGACCGCTACGGCCCGCCCCCGCCCCCGGTCCGCAACCTGCTCCAGCTGGCCGGGGTCCGCGCCCAGGCCACCGCCGTCGGCCTCACCGAGGTCGTCTGCTTCGGGGGCCGGGCCCGCCTGACCCCGGTCGACGACCTGCCCGAGTCCAAGCAGGTCCGCCTCGACCGCCTCTACCCGGGCGCCGTCTGGAAGCAGGCCGAGCGCAGCCTGCTCGTCCCCCTCCCGGCCGACGGCACCAACCTCCCCACCTGGCTGTGCGAGCTGCTCACCGGGATCCTCGGCGCCCCCGACGCCCCGGCCCTGCCCGATACGACCCGGCCCGAGCGCCGCCGGGCCGCGTCATAGGATCGCGCTGGCTGGGTACCGTACTGGCGGGACCCTTCCGGAGCGGGGTGAGCAGATGACGGTGAGCGAACGGGCCGGGCGGCCGGCCGAGGCGTCGATGCTGGTCGACGTGGACCGGCTGGTCAAGGCGTACTACGAGGAGCAGCCGGACCCCGCCGAGGCCACCCAGCAGGTGGCCTTCGGGACCTCCGGGCACCGCGGATCGGCCCTCAAGGCGTCGTTCAACGAGGCCCACATCCTGGCCACCACCGAGGCCATCTGCCGCTACCGCGAGGCCAAAGGGATCGACGGGCCGCTGTACCTGGGCCGCGACACCCACGCCCTGTCCGAGCCGGCCCAGCGGACCGCCCTCGAGGTCCTGGCCGCCCACCAGGTCCAGGTGCGGGTCGACTCCGGCGACCGGCCGACCCCGACCCCGGCCCTGTCGCTGGCCATCCTCACCTGGAACCGCGACCGGCGCGACCACCTGGCCGACGGCATCGTCGTCACCCCCTCCCACAACCCGCCCGAGGACGGCGGCTTCAAGTACAACCCGCCCAACGGCGGCCCGGCCGACACCGACATCACCGGCTGGGTCCAGGACGAGGCCAACCGGCTGCTCCGGGCCGGGCTGGACGGGGTCAGGCGGGTCCCGGCCGAGGAGGCCGCGGCCGCCCCCACCGTGGAGCGCTACGACTACGTGGCCGCCTACGTCGAGGACCTGGCCACCGTCGTCGACCTGGAGGCGGTCCGCGGGGCCGGGCTGCGCCTGGGCGTCGACCCGCTCGGCGGGGCGGCCGTCGACTACTGGGCGGCCATCGCCGACCACTACGGCCTCGACCTCGAGGTCGTCAACCAGGCCGTCGACCCCACCTTCCGGTTCATGACCGTCGACTGGGACGGCAAGATCCGCATGGACCCGTCCTCCCGCTACGCCATGGCCGGGCTGATCGACCTGCGCGACCGCTTCGACGTCGCCTTCGCCAACGACGCCGACGCCGACCGGCACGGCATCGTCACCGGCGGGGCCGGCCTGCTCAACCCGAACCACTACCTGGCCGCCATGGTCGCCTACCTGTTCGGCGGCGGGCGGGACTGGGGCGAGCGGGTCGGGGTCGGCAAGACGCTGGTCTCCAGCTCGATGATCGACCGGGTCGCGGCCGACCTCGGGCGGCGGCTGGACGAGGTCCCGGTCGGCTTCAAGTGGTTCGTGGACGGGCTCCTGGACGGCTCGCTCGGCTTCGGCGGCGAGGAGAGCGCCGGGGCCTCGTTCCTGCGCCGCGACGGGACCGTCTGGACCACCGACAAGGACGGCATCGTCTGCTGCCTGCTGGCCGCCGAGATGACCGCCCGCCGCGGCGCCGACCCGGGCGCCCAGTACCGCCAGCTCACCGCCCGCTTCGGCGACCCCGCCTACCGCCGCGTCGACGCCCCGGCCACCCCCGACCAGAAGGCCGTGCTCAAGCGGCTGTCCGCCGGCGACGTGCAGGCCTCGGAGCTGGCCGGCGAGCCGATCACCGACGTGCTCACCACCGCCCCGGCCAACGGGGCCGCCCTCGGCGGGGTCAAGGTGGTCACCGAGAACGGCTGGTTCGCCGCCCGCCCCTCGGGCACCGAGGACGTCTACAAGGTCTACGCCGAGAGCTTCCTCGGCCCCGGGCACCTGGAGCGGATCCTCGAGGAGGCCACCGCGGTGGTCTCGGCCGCCCTGGAGGCGGCCGGCTAGGCCTGGCTGGAGGCCTCCCAGAGGTTGATCCCGGCGTCGGTGGCGTGCCGGTCGATCTCGGCCAGCTCGTCGTCGCTGAAGTCGAGCCGCCCCAGGGCGGCCACGTTGTCCTCGAGCTGGGCGACGCTGGACGCGCCGAGCAGGGCCGAGGTGACCCGGGGGTCGCGCAGCGTCCAGGCCACGGCCAGCTGGGCCAGGCTCTGGCCGCGCCGGCCGGCCAGGTCGTGCAGCGCCCTGACCCTGGCCAGGGTGTCCTCGCTGAGCTGCTCCTCTCCCATCGTCCCGGGCCGGCTGGCCCGCGAGCCCTCGGGGACGCCGCCCAGGTAGCGGCTGGTCAGCAGCCCCTGGGCCAGGGGCGAGAACACGATGCAGCCGACCCCCTCCTCGGCGAGCACGTCCAGCAGGCCGTCCTCCTCGATCCAGCGGTTCAGCATCGAGTAGGACGGCTGGTGGATGAGCAGCGGGGTGCCGAGGCCGCGCAGGATCTCGGCCGCCTGGCGGGTCCGCTCCGGCGAGTAGGAGGAGATGCCGGCGTACAGCGCCTTGCCCTGGCGCACGGCCGTGTCCAGGGCCCCCATGGTCTCCTCAAGGGGCGTGTCCGGGTCGACGCGGTGGGAGTAGAAGATGTCGACATAGGGCAGGCCCATGCGGGCCAGGCTCTGGTCGAGGCTGGAGAGGAGATATTTGCGGGAGCCGTGGTTGCCGTAGGGCCCCGGCCACATGTCGTAGCCGGCCTTGGTCGAGATCACCAGCTCGTCCCGGTAGCCGCGCAGGTCGGTGGCGAGGATGCGGCCGAAGTTCTCCTCGGCCGAGCCGTAGGGCGGGCCGTAGTTGTTGGCCAGGTCGAAGTGGGTGATGCCGAGGTCGAAGGCGCGGCGGACGATCGCCCGCTGGGTCTCCAGGGGCCGGTCGCCGCCGAAGTTCTGCCACAGCCCCAGGGAGATCGCGGGCAGCAGCAGGCCGCTGCGCCCGACCCGGCGGTACTGCATGGTGTCGTAGCGGCCCTCGGCCGCCTGATAGGTCGTCATCGGCGCATTGTCGCACCCCCGGCGGAGCGCCCGCCGGTATGCTTGTGCATTGTCGTCGTCGAGTTCGTGTGAGGTCGCTGAAGTGCGCCGTCTGCTCCCCATCCTGTGTCTCGCCGTCCTGGCCGCCGGCTGCTCGGACCTTGGGGTCCGCAACCAGGACGCGGCCACGGTCAACGGCGTCGGCATCCCCACCGACCGCCTCACCGAGATGACCAAGGCCCAGCTCGGCCAGCAACAGCAGCAGGCCGGCCAGCAGGGCCAGCAGGGCCAGGACATCGAGGGGGCGACCCGGCAGGCCCTGGAGGGCCTGATCCAGTTCCAGCTGGTGCTGGACGGGGCCAAGAAGGCCGGGGTGGCCATCGAGGAGTCCGACGTCGACGCCCGCATGGAGCAGCTCAAGCAGCAGGTGACGGCCCAGGGCCAGAACTACGAGGAGCTGCTGGAGACCCGGCAGATCTCCGAGGAGGTGCTCCGCACCCAGCAGCGGGTCCAGCTGGCGGTCGACCTGGTCGCGGTCAAGCTGGTCCCGTACCCGCCCGACGCCCAGCTGCGCAAGACCCTTGACCAGCGCAAGGACGACTTCCTGGAGGTCCACGTCCGCCACGTCCTGGTCAAGGACAAGGCGACCGCCGACGCGGTCCGCCGGGAGCTGGTCTCCGGCGGCGACTGGGCGGCGGTGGCCAAGCGGCGCTCGATCGACACCCAGAGCAAGGACAAGGGCGGCGACCTCGGCTTCAACGCCAGGGGGGCGACCGTCAAGCCGTTCGAGACGGCCGAGTTCAAGCTGGCCGCCCAGGGCGACTGCAAGGGCAAGACCAGCGGCTCGTGCGAGTCGCCGATCTCCCAGCCGGTCAAGACCCAGTTCGGCTACCACGTCCTCCAGGTCGTCGGGGTGCGGCTGCCCAGGCTCGACAACGACCTGCGGGCCAAGCTCGAGCCGGACGTCAAGGACCGCCGCCAGCAGGCCGTCCAGCGCTGGTTCGAGGAGCAGGTGAAGACGGCCGAGGTCACCATCAACCCGCGCTTCGGCCGCTGGGACGCCGAGAACGGCAAGGTGATCGAGCGCGAGACCGCCCCCGGGGCGGCCACGACCACCAGCCAGCCCTAGGTCCGTCATGACCAGAGTGGTGCTGGTCGCCTCCAGCCCGCGGCTGCCGCTGCTGTTCCCGCCCCAGACCTGGCGGGCGCTGGACGCCGCCCGGCCGGTCTGGGTGCTGGACGACACCCACCCGTCGCTGCCGGCGCTCGAGGTGGCCGAGATCCCCTGGCAGGTGCTGGCCCCGGCCGACGACACCGGCCCGGCCGGGCGAGATCTCCTCTTGGTCGGCCAGGGCCTGGACATGGAGGCGGTGGCCCAGGCCCGGCGGCAGGCCGACGCCCTGCTCGACCACGCCCGGCGCGACGGCACGGCCACCCTGCTGCTGCCCCCGGTCAACGACGGGCCCCTGGTGCAGCTGGTCGCCGACCGGGCCGCCCGCGGCCACATCGAGGTCGAGGCCGTCTATCCGGTGGGGGAGCCCAAGGGGGCGGCCCTGCTCGACCTGGTCGCCACCGAGACCCGCCTGCGCGGCCCCGGCGGCTGCCCCTGGGACCGCGAGCAGACCCATGCCTCCCTGGCCAGGCACCTGGTCGAGGAGGCGTACGAGGTGCTCGACGCGATCGACGAGGGCGACCCCGGGCACCTGCGCGAGGAGCTCGGCGACCTGCTCCTCCAGGTCGTCTTCCACGCCCAGCTGGCCGAGGACGCCGGCCAGTTCGACGTCGACGGGGTGGCCCGGGCGATCACCGAGAAGCTGGTCCGGCGCCACCCGCACGTCTTCGGCGACCTCCAGGTCGCCTCGGCCGGCGAGGTCGTCCGCAACTGGGAGGCGATCAAGCGCGAGGAGGAGGGCCGCACCGACCCCCTGGCCGGGATCCCCTCGGCCCTGCCCGCGCTCCAGCTGGCGGCCAAGCTCCAGAAGCGGGCCCCGGCCGGCGGGCTCGAGGAGGGGGCCGGGTCGCCCGACCGGGCCCGCGAGCGGCTCGACCGGGTGGTCGAGGCCGCCGGGGCCGAGGAGCTGGAGGCCGCGGTCGGCGAGCTGCTGTTCGAGGTCGTCGCCCTGGCCAGGGCCAAGGGGGTCGAGCCGGAGGCCGCCCTGCGGGCCACCGCACGCCGCTTCCGGGCCCGGTTCCTGGCCGCGACCCCGGAGCGCTGAGCCTCAGGCCGGCGGGACGGGCCCCCGAGGCTCGTCCTGGGGCGGTGGTGGCGGCGGTCCGGGCTCCAGGCGCTGGGTGTCCCCGGGACCGCGCGCCGGCGGCTCCGGTTGTGGTGGCTGGACCGCGGAGGGTGGCGGCTGCGGTGCCGGCGAGCCGGGACTGGGCGGCTGGGCGCCCCACGGCTGCTGGGCCGGCGGGGGCGGCGGCTGGCCCCAGCCCG
>DATABK010000297.1:0-4357 GCA_036259695.1 Actinomycetes bacterium
ACCTGGTGGCCGGGGTCGACCAGGCCGACTCGGTCGCCACCGACGCCCACAAGTGGCTCAACGTGCCCTTTGACAGTGGGCTGGTGTTCGTCTCCCACCCCCAGGCCCACCTGGCCGCCTTCTCGACCGTGGCCGGGTACCTGACCCCCGGGCAGGCCGGTGAGCGCGACCCCGACGCCTACACCCCCGAGTTCTCCCGGCGGGCCCGCGGGTTCCCGGTCTGGGCGGCCCTGCGGTCGCTCGGCCGCTCCGGGGTGGCGGCCATGATCGAGCGCGGCTGCGCCCAGGCCCGCCGCTTCGCCGACGCCCTGGGGGCGGCCCCCGGGGTCGAGGTCCTCAACGAGATCGTCCTCAACCAGGTGCTGGTCCGGTTCCCCGACCCCGGCGGCGACCACGACGGCCGCACCCGCGAGGTCGTCCGCCGTGTCCAGGCCGGCGGCACCCTCTGGCTGAGCGGCACCACCTGGCACGGCATGGCCGCCATGCGCATCTCGGTGTCGAACTGGTCCACCACCGACGACGACGTCGACCGCTCGGTGGCGGCGATCCTGGAGGCGACCAAGGAGGTCGATGGCTGATGGCGTCGAACGAGCTGCTGGGGGTCTACCTGAACGACCATCTGGCCGGCTCGACGGCCGGGCTGGAGCTGGCCGAGAAGCTGCGCGACAACAACCAGGGCACCGAGCTGGGCGAGGTCATGGCCGCCCTCCACCACGACATCGACCAGGACCGGGCGGCCCTGGAGGAGGTGATGGCCCGGCTGGACGTGGACCGGCACCCGGTCAAGGAGGCGGCCGGCTGGATGCTGGAGCGCCTCAGCCGGCTGCGGCTCAACCCCCTCCTGACCGGCAGCGCCGACCTGACCCGGCTGCTGGAGACCGAGGCCCTGTCGCTTGGCATCGAGGGCAAGCTGCGCATGTGGGCGGCCCTCAAGGAGGCCTCGGTCCACGACCAGCGCCTGGCCGGGACCGACTACGACCGCCTCATCGAGCGGGCCAGCAGCCAGCGCCGCACCCTGGAGCCCCACCGCCTGGCGGCGGCGCTCCAGTCGTTCTCGGCCTGAGCGGCCGGGCCGCCCCGGCTCAGGCGGTGACCCGGGCCCAGTGGTGGGCCAGCTGCTGGATCTCGGAGCGGAGGCGGCGGCCGTCGGTCGGCTTGCACAGGAACCAGCTCGCCCCAAGGCGCAGCGCCTCCTCGCGGTCCTCCTGGCGCTCGGAGGAGGTCAGGACGACCACCGGGAGGCCGCGGGCGGCGTCGTCGGCCCGGACCTGGCGCAGCACCTCCAGGCCGTCCATCCGGGGCATCTTGAGGTCGAGCAGGACCAGCTGGGGCCGGCCTCCCGGCTCGTAGCGGGACCGGGCCAGCCGCTCGGTGGCCTGCTCGCCGTCGCTGGCGACCTCGACGGTGACGGCCACGTCCTCCAGGTCGGCCAGGGCCCGCCGGATCAGGAACACGTGGTCCTCGTCGTCCTCGACGAGCAGGATCCGCAGCGCCCTCACCGGGCCGCCCCCGCGGTCAGCTCCTGGGCCGGCCAGCGGGCGTCCACGGCCGCCGGCAGGAAGATCCGGACGTCGGTGCCGCGGTCGCCCTGGATGCCGATGCCGCCGCCGAGGACCTCGACGATCTTGCGGCAGATGGCCAGCCCCATGCCGGTGCCGTCGCTGGTCGAGGGGCCCTCCAGGCGCTCGAAGACCCCGAACACCCGCTCCCGGTGCTCGGGCGGGATGCCCTGGCCGTTGTCGCGGACCGACAGCTCGACGCCGCCGTCGGGGCGCTCCCGGCCGTCCACGACCACCACCAGGTCGGGCCGGCCGCCGTGGCGGACGGCGTTCTCGATCAGGTTGGTGAACAGCTGCCGGAGCCCGACCGGGTCGCCGGTGACCACCGGCAGCCGCCCGACCCGCAGCTCCATCCCCGGGTTGGCCGCCCCGGCGTCCTCGGCGATGGCCTGGACGAGCCGGCCCAGGTCGACGGCGATGGGCTCGACCCCGCTGCGCCCGACCCGCGACAGGTCGATCAGGTCGTGGATGAGCTGCTGCATGTAGACGGTGCTGTCGGCCATCCGGTTCAGGTAGCGGTTGCCCTCCTCGCCGAGCACGTCGCCGTAGTCGAGCCGCAGGTACTCGAGGTAGCCGAGCAGGGACACCATCGGGCTCTTGAGGTCGTGGGAGGCGCTGTAGACGAGCGTCTCCAGCTCGGCGTTGGCCCGCTCGAGCTCGCGGTTGGCCCCGGCCAGGGCGGCCTCGGCCCGCTTGCGCTCGGTGATGTCGCGCAGCACCCCCGAGAAGGCGATGCCCTCGGGACCGTTCCAGGCCCCGATGGACAGCTCGATCGGGAACTCGCTGCCGTCGCGGCGCAGCCCGGCCAGCTCGACGACCTGGCCGGCCAGCTTGGAGGTGCCGGTCCGCCGGACCCGGGCGATGCCGTCGTTGTGGAGGTCGCGGAACCGCTCGGGGATGATCACCGTCAGCGGCCGGCCGACGACCTCCTCGGCCGTCCAGCCGAACATCCGCTCGGCCCCGCTGTTCCAGGTCAGCAGCCGCCCCGAGCTGTCGGCGGAGACGATCGCGTCCACCGCCGCCTCGGTGACGGCCTGGAACCGCTCCTGGGAGGCGGCCAGGGCCTCCTCGGCCCGGCGCCGCTCGACCAGGGGGCCGAGCTCCCCGGCGACCCGGGCGATGCGCTGGAGGCGGCCCGGCTCGCCGGCCCGCTCGTGGGTGACGAACAGCTCCAGCACCGCCACCACCCCGCCGGTGCCGGTCACGGGCACGGCCATGGCCTCCCGGACCCCGGCCCGCTGGGCGGCCACGGCCCGGTCGAACTGGGCCGAGTCGCGGATGTCGTCCAGCTGCAGCGGCTGGCCCTTGGCCCAGGCCAGCCCGGGCAGGCCCTCGCCGAGCTCGTAGTTGACCTGCTCGCTGGCCGCGTGCAGCTTCTCGAACCCGTAGCCCGAGCAGTACCAGCTCGGGCTGCAGACGAGCACGTTCCCGGCCGGCAGCCACACCTGGCCCATGGCGCAGCGGGTGAAGTGGCAGATGGTCTGGACGGCGGCGGCCAGGACCTGGTGGCTGGAGTCGGCCTCGCCGATCAGCTTGAACATGAACTCGAAGAAGCGGCGCTCGTGCTCGGAGCGCTTCATCTGGGTGAGGTCGCGGACCATGGCGATGGCCAGCTCGGGCCGGCCCCGCCGGTCACGGACCAGCGACAGGTCCCAGCCGCCCCAGACCAGCTCGCGGGAGAAGACCCGCACCCAGCGGCCCTCGACCTGGCAGCGGTCCAGCCCCTCGGCCAGCACCTGCTGGACGGCGGTGCGGGCCAGCTCCTCGTCGGGCGGATAGGCCAGCGACGGCAGGCTGCGGCCACGCAGCCCGCCGGCCGCGCCCACCCCGAGCAGCTCCTCGAGGGCGCGGTTGGCCACGATGATCCTTCCGTTGCGGTCAAGCACACAGGCCGGGGCGGCCGCCTCTTCAACGAGCGCCTCCGACCGGAGCGCGCCAGCCGTTCCCCGCCGCCAGCGTCGTGTGGACTGGCGCCCGTTCGTCCGCATTCCGCACCCCCCACAGTCCGGCCGGTCCGCGCCATGCACGCTGGACGTCCGGATTAGCCGTTGTCGGGGGCATTTATAGCATCGACAGGTTTCCGCCATGAAATCGCCCCGTCTTGCCAACCGGCCGGGAACCGGGTGGGCCACCGGCCCGTCCAAGGCCACGTCGGAACCCGACCGGGACGGGGTGCGCGATGACGAGGACGCGGCCGTGGCGGCTGCTGCTGGCGGCGGTGGCGGGCATGGTCCTGCTGGGGGCCCAGCCGGCCCTGGCCTGCGGGGGGCTGGTCGGGCCGGGGGGCACGGTGCAGCTGGCCCGCACCACCACCCTGGCCGCCTACCACGAGGGGGTCGAGCACTACCTGACCTCCTTCACCTACGCCGGCGGGGGGGCCAGGTTCGGCTCGATCGTGCCCCTGCCGGGAGTGCCGGCCGACGTCCGCAAGGGGGGCGAGTGGACCCTGCAGCGGCTGGTCCGCGAGACCCAGCCCCAGCCGGAGGCGCTGCCGGCGGCCGCGCTCGCCGCCGGCGGCCGCCAGGCGGCCGAGGAGCTGCTGACGACCAGGGTCGACGCCCTCGACATCACCATCCTCCGGGGCGGCGGCCGGGCGGTCGGCGACTGGGCCCGCGAGCACGGCTTCGGCCTCTCCCCCGACGCCCCTGAGGTCCTGGACTTCTACGCCGAGCGGAGCCCGATCTTCATGGCGGCCAAGTTCGACGCCACTCGAGCGGCCGCCCTGGGGCAGACGAGCGGCGACGGCACGCCGATCATGCTGACGATCCCGACCGACGAGCCGTGGGTGCCGCTGCGGA
>DATABK010000298.1:0-3098 GCA_036259695.1 Actinomycetes bacterium
CGCTGGCCGACCCCGGCCGACCTGGGCGGCGCCGACCGGGCCGAGGTGGAGGCGGCCATCCACGCCACCGGGTTCTTCCGCAACAAGGCCAAGTCGATCCAGGGGGCGGCCGCCTACCTGCTCGAGCACCACGGCGGCGAGGTCCCCGAGACCATCGACGAGCTGGGCCGTGCAGGCGTCGATCCGCTCGTGCAGGGCCCGCCGGTAGGCGGACAGCTTCACCTCGGCCTCGACCAGGCCCCGCTCCAGCCGCTGCAGGGCCGGCGGGTCGTCCCAGGCGATCGGGGCGTCCCACAGGTCCTCCAGGCCGGCCAGGGGGCTGACCAGCCCCTCAAGGGCCAGGGTGGTGGCGGCGGGCGAGCGCCGCCTGGCCCCGTCCCGCGGCCGGGCCGCGGCCAGGCTGGCCAGGTCGTCGGCGCTCGGGTGGCCGCCCTCGAGCGCGGTGCGGACGAGGTCGAGCCGGCCCTGGACGAGCTGTCGCCAGTAGCTGACCCGCTGCTCCTCCTCCCGCAGCGACTCGCGAAGTGTGCGAAGGTCGTCGAGCGGCGCCCGCCACTCGTCCCTGACGTCGTTTCCGGTCACGGCACCCTCCCCAAGCGCGCGGTCCCCAACCTTTCTCGGCACGTTTGGCCCCGGACTTCAGTGGCCGATCGGGAGACGGGCCTCTACCATCCGGCCATGCCCGCCTCCGCCAGCGGTGCCGCGCCCCGGCGCCGCCGAGAATCCAAGGCCGCCAGGCAGGCCAGGGCGGCCGAGATCCGGGAGCGGCTGGCCGCCCGCTACCCGGCTGTGACCACCGCCCTCGACCACCGTTCGGCCTGGGAGCTGCTGGTCGCGACCATCCTGTCCGCCCAGTCGACCGACGTGGTCGTCAACCAGGTCACCCCCGAGCTGTTCCGCCGCTACCCGACCCCGGCCGACCTGGCCGGGGCCGACCGGGCCGAGGTCGAGGCGGCCATCCACGCCACCGGGTTCTTCCGCAACAAGGCCAAGTCGATCCAGGGGGCGGCCGCCTACCTGCTCGAGCACCACGGCGGCGAGGTCCCCGAGACCATCGACGAGCTGGTCGAGCTCCCCGGGGTCGGGCGCAAGACGGCCAACGTGGTGCTGGGCACGTTCTTCTCCCGCAACGAGGGCGTCGTCGTCGACACCCACGTGGGGCGGCTCACGCGGCGCCTCGGCCTGACCAGGAACACCGACCCGGTCAAGGTCGAGCGCGACCTCATGGACCTGGTGCCGGTGGAGGAGTGGACCATCTTCTCCCACCGCCTGATCTGGTTCGGGCGCGAGGTGTGCACGGCCAAGGACCCGCGCTGCGACCGCTGCGAGCTGGCCGACCTCTGCCCCTCGGCGTTCAAGGTGGGCCGCTTCGTCAAGGCGGCCAAGGCGGCCCCCCCGCGTGCTCGTCGCTGACGCCATGACCCCGCGGCCGGTGACGGTGTCGCCGCAGGCCACCGTGGCCGCCGCCATCTCGGCCATGCGCCGGGGACGGTTCCGGCACCTGCCCGTGGTGGCCCGCGCAGAAACCAGGTCCGAGCTGGTCGGGGTGGTCTCCGAGCGAGATCTCGAGATCTGGCCGGGGGCGCCGGTGGAGGCGGCCGAGTCGCTCAGCGACCGCCCGGTGGCCGAGGTCATGACCGGCCAGCCGGTCACCGTCTGGCCCGACGAGCCGGTCGAGGTGGCGGCCCGGCTGCTGGTCGAGCACGCCATCGGCTGCCTGCCGGTGGTCGCCGACGAGGGGCTGGTCGGGATCCTCACCGAGTCCGACCTGTTCTCGGTGCTGCTGCGGCTGCTGGGAGGCGGCGAGCCGTCCAGCCGGATCACCCTGGTCCTGCCGGACGTGCCCGGCGCCCTCGGGCAGGCCATGACCGTGGTCGGCGAGCTCGGGGTCAACCTGCTTACCGTGGTCACCGAGGCCGGCCCGGAGCCGGGCACCCGCGGGGTCGTGCTGCGGGCCGGGACCATCAACGCCGCCCCGCTGGTGGCCGCCCTGGTGGCCGCCGGCTTCCCGGCCACCGGCCCCGGCCGGCCCGACCCGGACGGCCGGTGAGCGGGGCCTGCGCCGTCGCCGCCGACGAGCGGCTGGCCGCCTACGACTTCGGGCCCGACCGCCCGTTCCAGGCCGGGCGGCTGGAGGCCGGCCTGTCCCTGCTGCGGGCGGCCAAGGTCCTTGACGACGACGACCTGCTGGCCTTCGGCCCGGCCGGGGACGCCGACCTGGAGCTGATCCACGACCGCGACTACCTGGAGGCGGTGGCCCGCTTCTCGGCCGACCCGCCACCGGCCGACCCGGCCGAGGCGACCCGGTTCGGGCTGGTCGGGGACAACCGGCCGTTCCCGGGCCTGGACCAGGCGGCCCGGCTGGTCACCGGGGCGACCATGGCCGCCCTGGACGCCGTCGCCGGCGGCGACCTGGCCCACGTGTTCGCCCCCGTGGCCGGGCTGCACCATGCCCAGCGGCGCCGGGCGGTCGGGTTCTGCGTGGTCAACGACGTGGCCGTGGCCATCGCCCGCGCCACCAGGGCGTGGCCGCTGCGGGTGCTGTACGTCGACCTGGACGCCCACCACGGCGACGGCGTCCAGGCCGCCTTCTACGACGACCCCCGGGTCTGCACGGTCAGCCTGCACGAGACCGGCCGCTACCTGTTCCCGGGCACGGGCGAGGTCCACGAGCTGGGCCGACCGCCGGGGAGCGGGCGCAGCGTGAACGTGCCCCTGGAGCCGCGGACCGGCGACGACGGCTTCCTGGACGCCTTCGACGCGGTCGTCGAGCCGCTGGCCGCCGCCTTCCGGCCCGACCTGCTGGTCACCCAGAACGGCTGCGACGGCCACGCCGACGACCCGCTCAGCGACCTCGCCCTGACCCTGCGGGGCTACCGGGAGCTGGCCCGGCGCCTCCACAAGCTGGCCCACCGCCACTGCCAGGGCCGCTGGGTGGCCACCGGAGGCGGCGGCTACGACCTGGACCGGGTGGTCCCGCGGGCCTGGGCCGTGCTGTGGTCGGAGCTGAGCGGCCGTCGGCTCCCGGCCCGGGTTCCGCCGGACTGGCTGGCCGCCCGACCCGAGCGGAACTCCTCCCGATCCACCGGGGCACCCCG
>DATABK010000299.1:0-3732 GCA_036259695.1 Actinomycetes bacterium
GTCCAGCAGGGCCAGCGGCCGCCGGCCGAACCGCTCCAGGCAGCCCCGCTGCTCGTCCAGGGTCTCGGCCAGGTGGGTGTGCAGGCGCAGCCCCAGGCGCCTGGCCAGGGCGGCCGACTCGGTCATCAGCTCGGGGGTGACGCTGAAGGGGCTGCAGGGGGCGACGGTGACCACCACCCGGTCGCCGTCGTGGAGCCGCTCGTACACCGCCTGGGTCGAGGCCAGGATGGCGTCGAGGTCCTCGACCACCGAGTCGGGCGGCAGGCCGCCCTTGGACTGGCCCAGGTCCATCGACCCGCGGGCGATGTGGGCCCGGATGCCGATCCTGCGGGCGGCCGAGGCGATGGCGTCGAACACCGAGTCGTCGCCGCCAGGGACCAGATAGTGGTGGTCGGCGGCGGTGGTGCAGCCGGTCAGGGCGAGCTCGCCCAGAGCCACGGCCGCGGCCGCCTCGACGTCCTCGGGGGTCAGCCGAGCCCACACCGGGTAGAGGGTGGTCAGCCAGTCGAAGAGGCTGCAGTCGAACGCCCAGCCGCGGGTCAGCCACTGGTAGAAGTGGTGGTGGGTGTTGACCAGGCCGGCGGTGACGATGTCGCCGTCGGCCCGGAGCACCTGGTCGCCCGGCTCGGCGGCCACCGACCCGACGGCCGTGATCCGGCCTCCCTCGATGGCCACATCGCCCGGCCAGCGGGCGCCCCGGACGACGAGACGCGTCATTGCCTGGGGGCGAGGGCGATGTCGTCGGGGCGGACCGGGACCCGGCGCAGGGGCAGCCCGGTCGCCTGGCGGATGGCCGCGACCACGGCCCCGGTGGAGGAGACGGTCGGGGGCTCACCCACGCCCTTGGCCCCGTAGGGCACGCCCCGCTCCGGCTGCTCGATCCAGGTCTGCACCACCGGCGGCATGTCCAGGGCGGTCGGGATCAGGTAGTCGGTGAACGAAGGGTTCCTGACCTTGCCCTGGTCGAGGACGATCTCCTCCATCACGGCCAGGCCGATCCCCTGGGCGATGCCGCCCTCGACCTGGCCGGTCACGGCCAGCGGGTTGAGGGCCCGGCCGATGTCCTGGGCTGTGGCCACCTGGACGACCTTGACCAGGCCGAGCTCTGGGTCGACGTCGACCACCGCCCGATGGGCGGCGAAGGCCAGCGACCAGTGGGCGTTGCCCTGGCCGTTCTCATCCAGCGGCTCGGTCGGGGCGTGGTGGAACTCGCGGGTCGCCTCGATCGGGCCCGCCTTGAGGGCGTCGGCCAGGGGAACGCCGGCCGTGCCGTCCCTGGTCACCAGCTCGCCCTCCTCCAGCACCATGTCGGCCGGGGCCAGGTGCAGGTCGAGGGCGGCCCGCTCCAGCAGGACCTCGCGCACGGCCGAGCAGGCCATCTGGATGGCCCCGCCCGACATCATGGTCTGGCGCGAGGCGCTGGTCGAGCCGGCCGAGCCGACCTGGGTGTCGGCCGTCTGCACCACCACCTCGCGGACGCCGAGCTCGGCCCGGGCGATCTGCATGGCGATGGTGGTAAACCCCTGGCCGACCTCGACGGTGGCGACGTGGACGGTGGCCAGCGGCTGGTCGTCCGGGCCCAGCTCCAGGCGGACCCTGGCCGTCGAGTAGTCGTCGAACCCCTCCGAGAAGCCCAGGTTCTTGAACCCGACGGCGAAGCCGACCCCCCGGCGGACGTCGCGTACCTCGGCGGTCAGCCCGGCCCCGCCGGGCAGCGACAGCGCCGGGGCGTCGGCGGCCAGGGGCTCGGGCAGAGGCAGGTCGCGGCAGGCGGTGATGCACTCGGCCACCGGGGCGGTGCCGATGATGACCTGGCCGGTGATCAGCTGGTCGTGCTGCTTGAGGGCGTTGGCCAGCCGCAGCTCGACCTGGTCCATGCCCAGGGCCGCGGCCAGCCGGTCCATCTGGGCCTCGGCGGCGAAGGAGGTCTGCACCGCCCCGAACCCGCGCATGGCCCCGCACGGCGGGTTGTTGGTGCGGACCGCGTAGCCGTCGACGTGGGCGTTGGGGACGTAGTAGGGGCCGGGGGCGAAGGCGCAGGCGTTGGAGATCACCGCCGTCGAGGACGAGGCGTAGGCGCCGCCGTCGAAGACCATGCGGGCCTCCACCTTGACCAGCTTGCCCTCGGCGGTGGCGTGGTGGCGGTACCAGAGCCGGGCCGGGTGGCGGTGGACGTGGCCGAAGAACGACTCCTCGCGGCTGTAGACCATCTTGACCGGCCTGCGGGTGACCAGGGCGAGCAGGCAGGCGTGGATCTGCATGGACAGGTCCTCGCGGCCGCCGAAGGCACCGCCGGTCCCGGCCAGGGTGAGGCGGACCTTCTCCCGGGGCAGGTTGAGGCAGGCGGCGATCTGGTCGCGGTCGACGTGCAGCCACTGGGTGGCCACGTACAGCTCCACGCCGCCGTCCTCGCTCGGCACGGCCAGGCCGGACTCGGGGCCGAGGAACGCCTGGTCCTGCATGCCGACCTCGTAGTCGCCCTCGACCGTGACCTCTCCCTGGGCCCCGGGGTCGCCGAAGCGGATCTTGAGGTGCCGGAACAGGTTGCCGTCGGGGTGGATGGGCGGGGCCGTCAGGGCCGCCTCGGCGTCGACCAGGGGCTCGGTGACCTCGTAGTCGACGGCGATGGCGGCCGCGGCCCGGCGGGCGATCTCCGGGTGGTCGGCGGCGACCGCGGCCACCGGCTCGCCGTGGTAGCGGACCACCTGGTCGGCGAAGACCGGCTGATCGTGGTGCTCGAGGCCGTAGGTGCGGCTGCCCCAGAGGTCGTCGTTGGTGATGACGGCGTGGACCCCACCGATGGCCAGGGCCGGGGCCGGGTCGAGGGAACGGATGCGGGCCGAGGGGTGGGGGCTGCGCAGGGTCGCGCCCCAGAGCATCCCCTCCAGGTACAGGTCCGAGGAGAAGGCGAACTGCCCCTTGGTCTTGGCCGGGGCGTCGGGCCGCAGGACGCTCTCGCCCAGGCCGGGGGCGCGGCGCTTGCGCGTGAAGGTGCTCGGCAGGCTAGGTGCTGGCACGGGCGCGCTCCTCCTTGACGGCGTGGAAGGCGGCGAAGATCCGGCCGTACCCGGTGCAGCGGCAGAGGTTGCCGGAGATGGCCTCGCGCAGGGCGAGCTCGTCGGCGTCGGGCCGGCGGTCGAGCAGGTCGTGGATGGCCACGATCATCCCCGGGATGCAGAAGCCGCACTGCACCGCCCCCTGCTCGACGAAGGCCCGCTGGACGTCGGTGAGCTCGCCGCTGGGGCTGAGGCCCTCGACGGTGCGGATGTCGCTGCCGGCGGCGTCGGCGGCCAGCACGCAGCAGGCGGCCACCAGGACCCCGTCCAGCAGCACCGAGCAGGAGCCGCACTCGCCCTGCTCGCAGGCGTTCTTGGAGCCGGGGAGGCCGAGCCGCTCGCGCAGCACGTACAGCAGGCTCTCGCCGATCCAGGCGTCGGTGACCGGGAGGTCCCGGCCGTTCACCGAGAGGGTGTAGCTGTCGGTGGCCTGGTCGGCCCCGGTGGGCTGGGTGTCGGTCATGCGGCCAGGCTCCTCAGGAGGGCGCGGGTGGCGACCACCCCGACGGCGTGGCGGCGGAACTCCGCCGTGCCCCGCTGGTCGCTGATGGGGTTGGCGGCGTCGCGGGCCAGCTCGCCGAACCGGGCGACGGCGTCGGCCGGGGCGGTCAGGCGGTCCCAGTCGATGGCGTCGGCGATGAACGCCTCGGCCGCGGTGGCCCGCACCGGGCGGGGC
>DATABK010000300.1:0-5258 GCA_036259695.1 Actinomycetes bacterium
AACCCGCGCGCCTGGGCCCCGCCGCCGGTCGACCCGGCCGCCGACGAGCGCTTCCGGGCCGAGCTGGCCCGGGCCGGCCTCGGCCCGCTGTTCCTGCACGCCCCCTACCTGGTCAACTTCGCCAGCGCCAGCCCCGTGACCCGGCAGCGCTCGGCCGAGGTGGTGGCCGCCACCCTGGCCAAGGCGGCCGCCATCGGCGCCGCCGGGGTCGTCGTCCACGCCGGCGCCGCCCTGGCCAGCGGCCGGGAGGCCGGCCTGGCCACCACCCGCGAGGCCCTGCTCCCCCTGGCCGACCGCCTTCCCGGCCGGGACGGGCCCGACCTGGTCCTGGAGCTGACCGCCGGCACCCGGGGCGCCCTGGCGGCCCGGTTCGAGGAGATGGCCGAGCTGCTGGCCGCCTGCGACCACCACCCCCGCCTCAAGGTGTGCATGGACACCTGCCACGCCCACGCCGCCGGCTACGACCTGAGCGACCCCATCTCCGTCACCAAGACCCTCGACGAGCTGTTCGCCACCCTCGGCGACCGGGTCGTCCTCATCCACGCCAACGACTCCCGCGACCCCGCCGGCGCCGGCCGCGACCGCCACTGCCCCATCGGCACCGGCACCATCGGCGACCCGGGCTTCACCGCCATCCTGGCCCACCCCGGCCTGGCCACCCTCCCGATCATCACCGAGACCACCGGCGACCCCACCCAGATGGCCGCCGACCTGGCCCGCCTCCACCGCCTCCGCCCCGGCGGCCACCGGCCTGACCGTGCCGGGTCGTAGGATCGTCGGGTTGTCCGGTGCGGCGGAGGAGGTCGTTGTGGTCACCACCCGGCGGGGGGTTGGGGCCTACCGGTGGGAGCTGGCCATGGTGGCCGTCACCGCCGTGTGGGGGTCGACCTTCGTGCTGGTACGGGACGCGGTCGCCCAGATCCCGCCGTTCACCTTCATCGCCTACCGGTTCCTGGCCGCGGCCCTGCTCCTGGCGGCCGTCCGGCCCCGGAGGACCGTTGGCGGGCAGGGGGACGGCGGTCGGTGGGGGCCGCTGGCCGCGGGGGCGGTCATCGGGCTGGCCCTGTTCGCCGGCTACGGCTTCCAGACGGTCGGGCTCCAGTACACCACGGCCTCCAACGCCGGCTTCATCACCGGGCTCTCGGTGGTGCTCACCCCCCTGCTCGGGGCCGTGGTGCTGGGCCAGTCGCCGGGCCGGTGGCCGGTGACCGGGGCGTGCCTGGCGGCGGTCGGGCTCGGGTTCCTGTCGCTGCAGACCCTGGAGGTGCGCCAGGGCGACGCGCTGGTGCTGGGCTGCGCGGTCGCCTTCGCCGCCCACATCCTGCTGCTGGGCCGCTACGCCCCCCGCCTCGACACCTACCGGCTGGCCGTGGTCCAGCTGGGCACGGCCGGGCTGCTCGCCCTGGTCTGGGCGACGGCGGCCGGCGACCTGGCCGCCCCCGCCTCGGCCGAGGTCTGGGTCGCCCTGGCCATCACCTCGGTGGTCGCCTCGGCCGGGGCGTTCCTGATCCAGACCCGGGCCCAGCGCGAGCTGTCCCCCACCCGCACCGCCGTCATCATCACCATGGAGCCGGTGTTCGCCGGCCTGTTCGGGTTCCTGGTCGCCGGCGAGCGGCTGTCGGGGCGGGGCTGGCTCGGCGCCGGCCTGATCCTGGCCGGGATGCTGATCGCCGAGCTGGGCGGCCGGGAGCCGGCCGCCCCCGGGCATCCCGCGACCGAGGGAGGCCGGCCATGATCTGCGTGCGGGTGCTACGCGACGGGCATGAGATGGAGGAGGCCCAGCTGGCCGACGTGGCCGCGCTCCGGACCGACAAGCGGGCCCTGATCTGGGTCGAGGTGGTCTCGCCGACCCCCGACGAGCTGGCCACCCTCGGCCGGGAGTTCGGCATCCACGAGGTCGCGCTCGAGGACCTCCAGGTCGGCGAGCGCCAGCGGCCCAAGGTCGAGCAGTACCCCGACCAGGAGCAGGTGCTGCTGGTCTTCTACGGCGCCCAGGTCGGCACCGAGGACCGGCCGACCCGGCTCTGGGAGGTCGACCTGATCGCCGGCGGGAACTACCTGATCACCGCCCACGGCGGCGGGCCCGTCGACCCCAAGCCGTTCGCCCGCCGGGTCAGGGTCCGCCGCGAGCTGGCCACCGAGGGGGCCGGCTACCTGCTGTACGTGGCCCTGGACGAGCTGGTCGACACCTTCTTCCCGGCCCTGGACCCGATCAGCGACCGGCTGATCGACCTGGAGGAGGCGGTCCTGGCCGGCGACACCGACGTCCAGGGCCAGATCCTGGCCATCCGCAAGGAGCTGATCGAGGTCCGCCGGGTCATCGGGCCGATGCGCGACGCCATGGTGGTGCTGCTCCGCCGCGACCTCGGCCTGTTCAGCGACGAGGCCCAGCGCTACCTCCAGGACGTCTACGACCACCTGATCCGGCTGGCCGAGAGCGTCGAGGACTACCAGGAGGTGATCGCCGGCACCCTGGACGCCAACGCCACCATGGCCTCCAACCGGGTCAACACCGTGGCCCGCAACCTGGCCGCCTACGCGGCCATCTTCGCCGTGGTCACCATGATCAGCGGCATCTACGGGATGAACTTCGACCACATGCCCGAGTTGGGCTGGCGGCACGGCTACGCCTGGGCCCTCGGCCTGATGGTCGTCTCGGCCGGCGCCCTGTGGGTCTATTTCAAGCGGAAGGGCTGGCTGTAGAGAATACGGGGATGGACGACACGCTGGCCCTGGTCCGGGCCCGGGTGGCCGAGCGCTTCCCGGCCGACCTGGAGCGCATCCGCGACTACCTCCGGATGCCGTCGGTGAGCGCCACCGGCGAGGGGGTTCGGGCCGTCGCCGAGGCCACCGGGGCCTGGATCGAGGGCGCCGGCGGGTCCTTCGAGCTGGTCTCCACGCCCGGCCACCCGCTCGTCCTTGGCGAGCTGCCCGGCCCGGCGGGCGCACCCCGGCTGCTTCGCTACGGGATGTACGACGTGCAGCCGGCCCAGGAACCGGACTGGACCTCGCCGCCGTTCGCGGCCGAGGTCCGCGACCTGCCCGGGGTCGGCCCGGCGGTGGTGGCCCGGGGCAGCGCCAACTCCAAGAGCTGCCTGGCCTGCTTCTTCCTGGCCGTCGAGGTCCTGCGCGAGCTGGAGGCCATGCCGCTGTCGGTCGCCCTGCTGATCGAGGGCGAGGAGGAGCTGGGCAGCCCCAACCTGGCCGCCGCGGTCCGCTCCCGGGCCGGCGACCTGACCGCCGAGGGCGCCTTCGACCTCGACCTGACCGCCGGCCTGGACGGCCGGCCCGAGCTGATCCTGGGCTGCAAGGGGCTGTGCGACCTGGAGCTGGTCTGTGAGGCCGGCGACTGGGGCGGCCCGGCCGTCGACCTCCACTCCAGCGAGCAGGCCTGGATCGCCTCGCCGGTGTGGGCCCTGGTCCAGGCCCTGGCCACCCTGACCGGCCCCGACGAGGAGATCCGGGTGGCCGGCCTCGACGGCGGCCCCGGGCCCGGCGAGGCCGACCGGCGGCTGCTGGCCGAGCTGGCCGCCGGCTTCGACCCGGCCGAGCACCTGCGCGAGGCCAAGGCGGCCCGCCACCGGCTCGGCGGCGGGCCGGCCGAGCTGCTGGAGGCGCTGCTGTTCCGGCCGACCATGAACATCTCGGGGATCGCCGCCGGCTACGTCGGCCCCGGCGGCAAGACGATCGTGCCCAGCCGGGCCGTGGCCCGGGTCGACATCCGGCTGGTCGGCGGCGACCCGGAGCAGGCCGCGGCCGCCGTCCGCCGCCACCTCGGCCACCACGGCTTCGGCCACGTGCAGGTCAACCTGCTCGACGCCTACCCGTGGGCCAAGGCGCCGCCCGGGAACCGCTCCGAGGTGGCCATGCGGGCCTCGTACGCGGCCATGGGCCGGTCCACCCTGCCCTATCCGCTGGCCCCCTGGTGCGCCCCCTACTTCGTGTTCGACCGCATCCTCGGGCTGCCCTGGGCGTCGGGCGGGGTCGGGCACGCGGCCGGGGCCCACGGGCCCGACGAGTACGCCACCCTGGCCGGGCTGGAGGAGCACGTCGTCGGCGCCGCCGCCTTCCTGCTCGCCTACGCGGACCTGCCGAGATGAGCCCGGTCCGGGTGGTGGTGGCCAGGGGCGACCCGCTGGAGCGGGGCCGCACCGTCGGCTACGAGCTGGCCGACCTGATCCGGGGCTCGCTCGAGTTCTACTGGCGCTACCTGGTCCGCCGGGGGGTGGGCGCCGGCGAGCTGCCGGGGCTGCTGGCCCCCTACCTGGCCGTGGCCGAGCGGGAGCTGCCCGACCTGGTCGAGCTGGTCACCGGGATGGCCGAGGGCGCCGGGGTGTCGTTCTGGGAGCTGTTCTGCGTCAACGCCTTCGAGGAGCTGGAGCCGCTGCTGGAGGCCCGCAGCGGCCGCTCCCTGGGGCCGGTCACCGGGGCCGGCGGGGCGGCCGCCGGCGGGCCGGAGGAGCACTGCTCGACGGTGACCATCTCCGGGCCCGGGTACACCCTGCTCGGCCACAACGAGCAGTGGCTGGCCGGCGACGTCGGCCACGTCGCCGTGGTCGTGGAGCTGCCCGACGACGGGCCGGCGCTGGTCTCCCCGACCCTGGCCTGCTGCCTGCCGGCGGTCGGGATGAACGAGTACCGGGTCGCCCAGGGGATCCAGTCGCTGACCGCCGACGACGACGGCGTCGGCATCCCCCGGGTGCTGGTGTCCCGGCACGCCCTGGTCGCCTCCTCCCCCGCCGACGCCCTGCGCCGGGCCACCCTGCCCGGCCGGGCCGGCGGCTACGGCCACAGCTTCGCCTTCGGCTCGGGCAGCGCCATGCACATCGAGACCAGCGCCACCCGGTTCGCGGTCGACCGCAGCCCCGGCGCCCACACCAACCACTACACCGACCCCGAGCTGGCCGGCCGGGCCCCGGCGCCCAGCCCGGGCAGCCTGGCCCGCCTGGAGCGGCTGCGGGCCCTGGTGACCGAGCGCTCCCCGGCCACCCCGGCGGCCATCGGGGAGATCCTGGCCGACCACGGCGGCGGCGGGCCCCAGACGATCTGCGAGCACGGACGGGACGACCCGGCCGACGAGGCGTCGGCGATCGTGTTCTCGATGATCTGCGACCTCGACCTGGGGCGGATGTGGGTGGCGCCGGGCAGCCCCTGCGTCACCGCGTACGAGGAGGTGGACCTGGCCGGTGTGGTCTGAGCACGGCCCGCTGCGGTACGAGCGGCTGACCTGGCCGGAGGTGCGGCGGGCGGCCGAGGAG
>DATABK010000301.1:0-1686 GCA_036259695.1 Actinomycetes bacterium
CCTGGTGCCGCCTCCTTCTGACGGTGCCGCTAGAGCCGGGCCGCGCGGTGGCGTCCGCGGTCGGCGGACATGCGGACCAGGACCGACCCGGCCGCCAGCAGGCCGAGCGCCAGGGCCATCAGGGCCGGGGCCCGGGCCGGGCCGGTGAACGGCAGCGGGCAGGGCCCGGCGATGGTCATCTCGGAGAAGGCGAACGGCTTGGCCGCGCCGGGCCGGGCGATCTCCATGCGGACCGACTTCACCCCGTCGAGGGGCATCTTGGCCTTGGCGACGATGGAGCCGTCGGCCTTGGTGGTGATGGACGCGGTGTGCAGGGCGCCGCCGGTGGCCGCGTTCTCGAACCGCAGGTCGAGCTCGGTGCTGGCCGGCAGCTCGAACCCGGTGGCCTGCAGGGTCCCGCAGCCGACCAGGGACAGGTCGGCGTGGAGGTGGTCCGGCTGGGCGGCCGCCGGGCCGGCGCCCAGCAGCCCCGACAGCAGCACCACGCCCGCGACCGCGGGGAGCCTCAGCCTGCGCATCTGCCTTCCTTCCGGGTGAGTTCGGCCGTCACCGGCTGCCCAACAGGTGGAGCACGACCTCGTCGATGTCGAGGTAGCCACCCGGCGGCAGGTCGCGGGCCATGATCTCCAGGCCCAGCCGCGTGCCGGACTGGCTGGCGACATGGATGGCCCCGAACTGGCGCCAGCCGGTGCGCTCGACCGTCCAGCCGAGGGTGTTCGACCCCGGGACCGGCTTGCCGCCGCGGTACTCGCGCAGCCCGATCGTCACCGTGGTGTTCGGCGACGACGGCCGCACCCAGGCGTTGGTGTGGTAGCGGCCGTGGAGCTTGGTCAGGGTCACGTCGGGGACGGCGATGCCGACCGGGCCGTCGGCCGTCGGGCCGGCCGAGATCCGCAGCGAGTAGCCGCCCTCCTTGGCCTCGGTGGTCTTGGTCAGGCGGGCGCCCCCGAGCGGCTGCCAGCCCTCGGAGCCGTCCTCGAAGCTGGCGTTGGCGAGCAGGTTCTTCGGCCCGTCGTCGGCGGCCGCCTGGGCGACCGTGGTCGCGACGGCCTCGGTGGTCGTGGTCGCCCCGCCGACCGCCGGGGACGGGGCCGCCGACAGGTCGGCCGTCGGCCGGTCCGCGGCCCGCTCGCCACCACCCGGCGTCCCGATCCAGGCGGCGGCGGTGACGGCGAGCACCACGATCACGCCAACACCCGTCCAGACCTGCCTGCGGCGGTGCAGCGGGAGCGGGGTGGCGAGATGGCGGGGGGCGCTGTCTCCCATGACGGCACAGTAGTCTCGCGGTTACCGCCGCAACCGACAACCGCGCAGACTTGCGGATTTCTGGGCGAACACGTGGTTCTAAGAGCAGCCGCGATCGGCTTTACAATGGCGTCATGGACACCGTGCCGCCCGACCGGGACCTGGCCGCCATCGGGCTGCTACAGGACCCGGTGCGCCGGGCCCTCTACGGGCACGTGGCCGCGGCCGGGGGCGAGGTCAGCCGCAACCAGGCCGCCGAGGCGGTCGGGGTCCAGCGGGGGCTGGCCGCCTTCCACCTGGACAAGCTGGTCGAGGCCGGGCTGCTGGAGGCGAGCTTCCGGCGGCTCGGGGAGCGGCGCGGGCCGGGGGCCGGGCGCCCGGCCAAGCTCTACCGGCGGGCCAGCGGCGAGGTGGCGGCCATCCTGCCCCCCCGGACCTATG
>DATABK010000302.1:0-2526 GCA_036259695.1 Actinomycetes bacterium
ACAAGTACACCCGGCTGCTCGAGGACCTGGTCGCGGCCGCCGGGGCCGCCGAGGGGCGGGGCGAACCGGACCACCGCGAGCCCGGCCACGTCCAGGGCCAGGGCGGTCCGCACCCAGGCCAGCAGGGTGCGCTCGTTGGCCAGGGAAAAGCGGTAGTCGGGCTCGCGCCGGTCGCCGTTCACCCGCTATTCGACCATGCGATCAGGCGAGCCAGGCGCGGAGCCTCTTGCGCTTGGCGGCCTTCCAGACCGGGCGCCAGCGGTCGCGGGTGTCGGCCGCGGCGGCCCGTTCGGCGGCGATCAGCAGGCCGGCGGCCAGGGCGACGTCGCGGCGGGCGGAGGCGGCGGCCTCGCGCAGCCAGGCCTCGCCGACGACCGCGTCCTGGTGGTCGCCGAGTTCGCCCTGGAGGTCGGCGATGGCCTCGGCGAAGTCATCGGCCGGCTTGCCGATCACCGGCTCGACCGCCTCGGCGGCGTAGCGGGCCCGCTTGGCCCGGATGCGGATCTTGTGGAGCACCTCGTCGGGCGGGTTGTCGCCCGCCTTGCGCACCTCCTTGCGCAGCCGCTTCCATGGCCTGCGAACCAGCGGCGGCATGACCTCGGCGGCCGGGCGGTCGGCCCCGGGGAGCAGGGCCGGCGCGGCCGCGGCCGCGACCAGGTCCTCGAGCAGCTCGACGTACTTCTCCTGGGCCATGGCCCCGAGCAGGCGCCGGCGGGCCTGGTCGCGCTGCTCGGACAGCTTGGCCAGGAGCCGCCGGCCGGCCTTCTCGTCGGTGGCCGGGAGGTCGGCCAGGTGGTCGGCGAACCGCTCCAGGAGCACGTCGGTGTCCCTGACCTGGCCGAGCAGGTCGGCCAGCCACTTGAGGTCGTCGCGGAGCCGGTTGGTCCACTCCTCGTCGAGCAGCTTGGAGAAGGTCCGCAGGGTGGAGCGGATCCGGCGGGTCGCCACCCTGGCCTGGTGCACCGCCTCCGGGTCCTCGCCGGTGCGGACCCCGGCCTCGTGCCGGAACAGCCGCAGGGTGCCGCTGGCCAGGTCGTGGCGGAGCAGCTGCTCCACCGAGGCGTCGGCGCCGACCTCCGGCTGGACGACCTCGGGCCCGAGCGCCCGCTCGCGGCCGGCGAGGGCGCGCAGGTACTTGGGGGTCGGCTCGGCGGCCACGGCGCCGGCCTCGACCAGCCGGTCGACCACCTCCGACAGCAGGCCGGCGTCGGCCGAGGCGTCCAGCTCGACCTCGAGCTCGCGGAAGCGGGCCTGGATGCGGCGGCCGTCCAGCACCTGGACCTCGTCGTCGACCAGCTCGGCCAGCCGCGACCCCTCCGGGTCGCGGAGCTCGACCGGGCGGCGCAGGGTCCGCATCCGCACCGACGGCGACAGCGGGGCGGTGCGCACGAACGGCCGGATCAGGGCGCGGGCCTCGGCCGGGGGCCGGTTCCCGTCGCCGGGGAAGGTGTGCTCGGCCCGCACCAGCAGGGCGCCGTCGCTGCCCTCGGGCAGCTTCACCGTCCAGCCCTCGCCGGGGCGGTAGCGCAGGCTCGCCCCCCAGCGGGCCAGGCGCAGGTCGGCGGTGTCGTAGTAGGTGGTCCGGAGCCGCCTGGCGGGCTGGGGCTCGGCCGAGAAGCCGTCGCCTGGCCGGCCGAGCTCCGGCAGGTCGAACCCGGGCGGGGCGTCCAGCTTCGCCTCGCGCTCCTTCATCGCCCGTCCTCCTTGCTCGCTCCGGGCGTCAACGGGACCACGGGCCCGGTGCCGCCGGCTCGACGGCCAGCGGCGCCAGGTAGGTCCCTCTCCATCCATGCCCACCGACGAGCTCGAGAACCCAGGTGCAGCCCTTGGGCCACCGCGGCGGGTCGGACAGGTCGATGCCGGCCGCCTCGAGCTTGTCGAAGACCTTGCCGATGACCTCGCCGTGGGTGCAGAGCACGGCCCGGTCCAGCGCCGGGTCGCACAGCAGCTCGAGCACGCCGGGCCCGGTCCCGTCGACCCCGAGGGCCTCGCTGGGCTCGACCGGGCGGCCGAGCCGGCCGGCCAGGGGCTGGACGGTCTGGAGGCAGCGCTCGGCCGGGCTGGAGAGCACGCGGCCCATGGGTCGGGCGTCCAGCTGCTCGATGAGCCCGAGCGCCTCCTTGCGTCCCTGCGCCGACAGGGGGCGGGCGACGTCGGGCCCGGTCCATTTCCCCTTACTGCCTGCGTGGGCGTGCCGCACGAGATAGAGCACGCGCGCATCCTCCCCATGCTCGCTCGTACCGTTCCGGTGGGAGGTCGTCTCCAGCTTGACCGATCCAGCACCTTTCCGGCAAGTCAAGCAGGTCCCGGACGCGCCCCGGAACGTCCGGGTAGCCCATTCCGGCCGGGCCGGATGGCCCTACTGGGGCTGGCCGCCCGCCCGGGCCGCCGGGCGGCCGCCGTTGCCGGTGCCGGCCGGCCGGGGCTCGCGTGCCGGCCGGCGGTTCGACAGCCGGGTCGACAGCGGCGAGCGCAGCTCGCGCAGGAGGGCCTGGGCGGTCGACTGGCTGATGGTCACCCCGCGCT
>DATABK010000303.1:0-9708 GCA_036259695.1 Actinomycetes bacterium
CCTCCCATCTCGCCGGTGCGGATGCGCAGGGTCTGGTCGACGTTCAGGACCCAGACCTTGCCGTCGCCGATGGAGCCGGTGCGGGCACCGTCGACGATCGCCTTGACCACGTCCTCGACCGCGTCGTCATCGGCCAGGACCTCGACCCGGGTCTTGGGGAGGAGCTCGACCTGGTACTCGGCGCCGCGGTAGACCTCGGTGTGGCCCCGCTGGCGGCCGAAGCCGCGGGCGTCGGTCACGGTCAGGCCCTGGACGCCGACGCCTTCGAGCGCCGCCTTCACCTCTTCCAGCTTGAACGGCTTGATCACGGCCACGACCAGCTTCATCAGCCCAGATCTCCTTGAGGCACGCGGACGGTTGAGGGGGCGCGCTCGGGCGGGGCGGCGGCGCCGGCCGGGACCTGGGACACGGCCCCACCGCCCTCGGCGAAGGCGTAGCCGACCTCCTCGTGCTGGGAGATGTCGAGCCCGGACAGCTCCTCCTCCTCGGTGACCCGCAGCCCGACGACCAGGTCGACGACCTTGAGGATCCCGAAGCTGAGGACGAACGAGAAGGCCAGGGTGGCGACCACCGCCACCGCCTGCTTGCCGAGCAGGGCCAGGCCGCCACCGGCCAGCAGGCCGTCGGCGCCGAGCTCGTTGAAGGCGGTGTCGGCGAACACGCCGATCAGCAGGGCGCCGAGCATGCCGCCGACGGCGTGCACGCCCACGACGTCAAGGGCGTCGTCGTAGCCGGCCTTGTACTTCAGGCCGACCGCCCAGGCGCAGACGATGCCGGCGGCCAGGCCGATGGCGATCGACCCCATGGGGCCGACGAAGCCGGCGGCCGGGGTGATGGCGACCAGGCCGGCGACCGCGCCCGAGGCCGCGCCCAGGGTGGTGGTCTTGCGCCGGCGCAGCCAGTCGGTGAGGCACCAGCCGAGCACGGCCGCGCCGGTGGCGGTGTTGGTGGCGATGAACGCCTGGGCGGCCAGGCCGTTGGCGGCCAGGGCGCTGCCGGCGTTGAAGCCGAACCAGCCGAACCACAGGATGCCGGCCCCGAGGATGGTCAGGGTCAGGTTGTGGGGGACCATCGCCTCCTTGAGGAACCCGCGGCGCTTGCCGATGACGATGGCGGCGGCGAGGGCGGCGAACCCGGAGTTCATGTGGACCACGGTCCCGCCGGCGAAGTCGAGGGCGCCGAAGTTCCGCAGCCAGCCGCCGGGGGCCCACACCCAGTGGGCCAGGGGCGCGTACACCAGGAACAGCCACAAGGTGGTGAACAGGGCGAAGGCCGAGAACTTGATCCGCTCGGCGAACGCGCCGGTGATCAGGGCCGGCGTGATGGCCGCGAAGAAGAGCTGGAAGACGGCGTAGGCGATGTGGGGGATGGTGGCCGACAGGTCCGGGTTGGGTTCCTGGCCGACCCCGGCGAAGCCGAGCCAGTCGAGGCCGCCGATGAAGGCGTTGCCGGGCGAGAAGGCCAGCGAGTAGGCCGCCACCACCCACAGCACCGAGACCAGGCCCAGGCTGAAGAAGCTCTGCATCACCGTGGCCAGGACGTTCTTGGCCCGGACCATGCCGCCGTAGAACAGCGCCAGGCCGGGAATCATGAACATCACCAGGGCGGCGGAGATCAGAACGAACGCGGTATCGCCGGAATCCAAGGCGGTACCCCTTTCTGCGTCGGAGTTCGAACCGGCACGCCCAGTTGGTACAGCAGCGGTGTTGCCAGCAGGTTTCCTGGCCGTTCGGCGGCCGTAACGGATTCGGCCCGCCCCGTCGCCGCGGGTTGATAGGGTCGTACCGGACAACAAGGAGGTTGCCGGGTGACGCGCAGCTACCGGATGGCACGGCCAGAGGAGCACCGGGCCCTGATGGTCTCCGACGCCCAGGCGTTCGGCGACTCCACCACCAGCGTCAGCATCGACCGCTCGGTGGCCCGCACCCGGCTCGAGGAGCTGCGGGTGCTGGAGGAGGACGGGACCCGGCTCGGCCTGTTGCTGGCCCGCGGCCAGCCGGTGCGCTGGGGCGGCCGCCCGGTCCCGGCCAGCCAGCTGTCGGGCCTCTCGGTCGGGGCCGAGCACCGGGGCCGCGGGGTCGCCACCGAGCTGCTCCGGTCGTACCTGGCCGAGGTCTACGAGCGCGGCGCCGCCATCTCCACCCTGTTCCCGGCGGCCGTGCAGCTGTACCGGCGGGCCGGATACGAGTTCGCCGGGAGCCTGACCGTGTACGAGGCCGCGGCCCGGCACCTGCCGGTGGGCTGGCCCGACGGCTACCGGGCGGTGCCCGCCCCGGCCGACGACCCGGCCCCCCTCCAGGAGCGCTTCGCCCGGGTGGCCGCCGGCCGCAGCGGCCAGGTCGACCGCGGAGCCGACTGGTGGCGCCACTTCCTGCTCGCCGACCGGGGCAGCGGCCCGCCCCAGGTCTTCCTGATCGACGGGCCGGACGGCCCCGACGGCTGGGCGATCCTGGCCGTCAGCAACGACGTCTCGGCCAGCGAGGTCCGCACCAGCGTCCAGGTGGTCGACTGGGGGGCGGCCAGCGAGGCCGGCTGGCGGTCGCTGCTCACCCTGGCCGCCGGCTTCTCCTCGCTGGAGGCCACCGTCCACTGGAAGGGGCCCGACCCCGAGCCGCTGGCCCTGCTCGTGGCCGAGCAGGACATCCGCCAGCTGCGCCAGGACCGCTGGATGGCCCGGGTGGTCGACGTCCCCGGGGCGTTCGCGGCCCGCGGCTACCCGTCGGGGCTGCGTGGCCGCATCACCATCGGGGTCAGCGACGACACCTGCCCGTGGGTCGACGGCAGCTGGACGATCGAGGTCGACGGCGGGGAGGGCAAGGCGGTCCGGGTCGGGGACGACGCCGACGTGCTCACCACCGCGGCCGGGCTGGCCGCCCTGTTCGCCGGCTACCACGACCCGCGCGACCTGGCCACCCTGGGGATCGTGCGCGGCCTCGACCCGGCCGACGTCGAGTTCCTCCAGGCCATGCACGCCGGCCCCAAGCCCTGGAGCGCCGACTATTACTGACGGCTACCGGCGGATCGACCCGGCCGAGCACGAGGCCGTGGCCCAGCTGATGGTGCTCGGCCTGATGGTCGGGGCCAAGGTCGACGACTACGTGGAGCGGACCGGCCCCGAGGAGTTCCGGGTGGTCGAGGCCGACGGGGAGCTCACCAGCGCGCTCCGGCTCGACCGCCAGGCCCAGTGGTGGCTGGGCCGGGCGCTGCCGTCGGCCCAGGTGCTCCAGCTGGCCACCCCGCCCCAGCACCGTGGGGCCGGCCATGGCGGGCGGCTGCTGGCCGGCCTGCTGGAGGAGCTGCACGCCGACGGGTGCCGCTGGCCACCCTGACCCCCAGTAACTATCCGTTCTACCGCGGGGCCGGCTTCGAGGTCGCCGGCAGCTGGACCTGGTACGAGGCCAGGGCCGAGCACCTGCCCCGGCGCACCGCCCCCTACCGGGCCCGGCCGGTGTCGCTGGAGGACCCGGCCGAGCTGGCCGACGTCTACCGCCGGGTCGCCCCCACCCGCCACGGGGCCTTCGAGCGGGGCGAGCGCTTCTGGCGCCAGCTGGCCCGGCTCGGCAAGGACAAGACCATGGCCGCCTTCGTGCTCGACGGCCCCGACGGCCCGGCCGGCTGGGCCGTGGCCACCCTCGAGTTCCGGCCCGAGCCGGCGCCGTTCCAGACCCGGGTCGAGGTCGCCGACTGGGGCTGCCTGCCGGGCGCCGACGCCGCCCTGTTCGCCCTCTTCTCCGGCTACGCCTCCATGAACGGCGTGGTCGCCTGGAGCGGCCCCGACCCCGACCCGGCGGCCATCTGGGCCCTCGAGGACCGCTTCGCCCGCCTGACCGACCGCTGGCACTGGATGCTGCGCCTGGTCGACCTGCCGGCCGCCCTCCAGGCCCGGCCCTGGCCCTCGGGCGTGACCGGGCAGGTGGCGTTCCGGGTCGAGGACCCGATCTGCCCCTGGAACACCGGCACCTGGCGCCTGGAGCTGGAGGGCGGCCAGGGCCGGGTTCGGTCGGACCCGGGAGTGCCGACATCCGCGGCCTGGCCCCCCTGTTCACCGGCTTCGCCATCCCCGACGACCTGATCAGGGCCGGCCTCCTCACCGGCTTCGACCCCGGCGCGGTCGAGCTCCTGCGGGCGGCCTTCGCCAGCCCCCGGCCGTGGACGGCCGAGCTCTACTAGGCCCCTGCCCTAGCCGGTCCAGCGGGCCAGCTGCTGGCGGACCACGGCGACCACGACCACGGTGGCCAGCAGGTGGAACAGGACCAGGCCGAGCCGGCGGGCCGTCGTGGTGTCGATCCCGAAGGCGGGCAGGGCCGACAGAACCCCGAAGGTGACGGCCAGGGCGGCCCAGAGGCGGACCCCGGACGGGCCGCGGCGGGTCAGCAGCCACAGGACGACGGCGCCGACCAGGCTCGAGAACGCGGTCACGAGCACGACCGCGGCCAGGGGCAGGGCGCTCAGCTCGGTGCTGCCGGGCTGGGCCGGGATCTCGAGGCCGGCGTCGAGGACCTGCTGGACCAGGACCCAGGCGACGGCGTTGACGACGGTGGCGGCGAGGGCGGCGAGCAGGCCGGCTCGCCAGACGGGACCGGTGGGCAGGGCGGTGCGGGACGGGGAGCCGGTGGACGCCTCGGCCATGGGGACCTCCTGGGGGCGCGACGGGCGATGATACTTTAGACCATCAACTGTCGCGTCAGTCCAGGGATTCCCGCAGGAGCACCTCGGCGATCTGGACGGCGTTGAGGGCGGCGCCCTTGCGCAGGTTGTCGGCCACCGACCAGAACAGCACGGCCCGCGGGTCGGCCAGGTCGGCCCGGATGCGGCCGACGAACACCCCGTCGGTGCCGGCGCACTCCAGCGGAGTCGGGTAGGCGCCGGCGGCCTGGTCGTCGACCACGGTCACGCCGGGGGCGGCCTGGCAGCCGGCCCGGAAGGCGTCCAGGTCGACCGGCTCGGCGCAGACCGCCCGCACCGACAGCGAGTGGCCGACCAGCACAGGCACCCGCACACAGGTCGGGTGGGAGGCCAGCTCGGGCAGGCCGAGGATCTTGCGCGGCTCGTCCCGCAGCTTCAGCTCCTCCACCGTGTAGCCGGACTCGGTGAAGCCCATGCACTGGGGGACGACGTTGAAGGCGATCGGGTGGGGGAACACCTGGCCCGAGGGCAGGGCCTCGGGCCGGCCGCCGCGGCGCAGCAGCTCGCGCTCCGGGGCCAGCTTGGCCGCCTGCTCGAGCAGCTCGTCCATGCCCTTCTGGCCCGACCCGCCGGCCGCCTGGAACGAGGTCGGGGTGATCGACTCGAGGCCGAACCGGTCCCGCAGCACGGCCAGCACCGGGGTCATGGCCAGGGTGGTGCAGTTGGGGTTGGCGACGATCCCGAGCGGGTGGTCCAGGGCCGCCTCCGGGTTGACGTCGGCGTCGACCAGGGGGACCTCGGGGTGCATGCGCCAGGCGCTGGAGTTGTCGACCACCACCGCCCCGCGCTCGGCCGCGACCGGCGCCCACTCCCTGGAGATGCCGCCCCCGGCGGAGAAGAAGGCCAGGCCGGCCCCGTCGAACACCTCGGGGGCGAGGACCTCGACCTCGACCTGCTCGTCCCGGACGGGCAGGCGCCGCCCGGCCGAGCGGGCCGAGGCGACCAGCCGGATCTCGCCGACGGGCAGCTCCCGCTCGGCCACCAGCCGCCGGAGGTCCTCCCCGACCGCCCCGGTGGCCCCGACGATCACGACCGTCGGCGCCATCAGCTGACCACCGGCAGCTCGGCCGTGCCGTCGGGGTGGTCGTGGCGGTACTCGGCCTCCTCGGACAGGTGGAAGCGGTCGTGGATGGCCCGCACGGCCACGCCCACGTCGCTGGAGCGGATCACGCACGAGATCCGGATGGTCGAGGTCGAGATCATCTCGATGTTGACCCCGGCCTCGGCCAGGGCGTCGAACATGGCCGCGGCCACGCCCGGGCTCGACTTCATGCCCGCCCCGACCAGCGACACCTTGGCGATGTCGGAGTCGGCCACGACCTCGGCCGCGCCGACCTCGTGCTGGAGGCCCCTGAGCACGGCCATGGCCCCGGACAGGTCGGCCTTGGGCACGGTGAACGAGATGTCGGTGGTGCCGCCGTGGGACACGTTCTGGACGATCATGTCCACGTTCACCCCGTGCTCGGCGATGCCGCGCATCAACCGGGCGGCCACCCCCGGCTTGTCCGGCACCCGGACCAGGGTCACCTTGGCCTCCGAGGTGTCGTGCGGCACCCCGGAGACGATCGCCTTCTCCATCCGTTCGTCCTCCTCACGAACCCAGGTCCCCGACGCGTCGGTGAAGCTGGACCGGACATGCAGGACCATGCCGGTGCGCCGGGCGTACTCGACACAGCGCAGCATCAGCACCTTGGCCCCACAGGCCGACAGCTCCAGCATCTCCTCATAGGAGACGGCGTGCAGCTTGCGCGCCTGGGGCACGACCCGCGGGTCGGCGGTGTAGACCCCGTCCACGTCGGTGTAGATCTCGCAGACCTGCGCCCCCAGCGCCGCCGCCAGCGCCACCGCGGTCGTGTCCGACCCGCCCCGGCCCAGGGTGGTCACGTCCCTGGAGGTCGAGACCCCCTGGAACCCGGCCACGATGACCACGTTCCCCTCGGCCAGGGCGTCACTGATCCGCCCGGCCCGCACGTCGAGGATGCGGGCCTTGCCGTGCAGGGTGTCGGTGATGATCCCGGCCTGGGAGCCGGTGAACGACTTGGCCGTGACCCCGAGGTCGGCGATGGCCATGGCCAGCAGCGACATCGAGATCCGCTCGCCGGCGGTCAGCAGCATGTCCATCTCACGGGGCGGCGGGTCGGGCGAGACCCTCCGGGCCAGCGCGATCAGGTCGTCGGTGGAGTCCCCCATGGCGGACACGACCACCACGACATCGTTCCCGGCAAGCCGGGAGGCGACCACACGCTCGGCAACGCGCCGAATCCGCGACGCGTCCCCGACCGAGGTGCCGCCGTACTTCTGAACGACCAGGGCCATCGGCGTTCCTTGCTTGCTGCACAGACTGGAGGCGGGTGGGTCCAGCCTACCAACCCGGCGGCGGGCCGCCGCCGCCTTTGCGCAACCGCAACCGGACCGCGATACGGAGAGGAGGGTGCCGACCCCGCCGCCCGAGCTAGCGTAGGAGCTGTTTCGCCGTGCCCAGCCGTGCCGTCGTGTGGTTCCGCAGGGACCTGCGGGTGGCCGACCACCCGGCCCTGCTCGCCGCCCTTGGCGCCGCCGACCAGGTCGTCCCCGTCTTCGTGGTCGACCGCACCCTGCTCGACGGCCCGACCAGCGGCCCGAACCGGCGTGCGTTCCTGCACGGGGCGCTCCAGGCCCTGGCCCGCGACCTGGAATCCCTGGGCGGGCGCCTGCTGATCCGCGAGGGCGACCCGGCCACCGTGATCCCCGCCCTGGCCCGGGAGGCGGCCGCCGACGCCGTCTGGTGCTCGCGGGAGTACACCCCGTACGCCCGCCGCCGCGACACCGCCGTGGCCCGGGCGCTCCAGGCCGACGGCCGCGCCCTTCGCCCCATGCCCGGCGTGTACCTGAGCGACTTCGACGAGCTCCGAACGGCCGGCGGCGACCCGTTCCGGGTCTACTCCCCGTTCGCCCGCGCCGCCAAGGCCGCCGCCTGGGACGACCCGCTCCCGGCACCACGGCGGGTCCCGGTGCCGGAGGGCCAGGGACCCGGAGGGCTGTGGGCAACCGGACCCGGCCCGTTCCGGCTGGACGGGGCCGTCGCGATCACCCCGCCCGATCCCGCGGCGGCGCTGGAGCGGCTGCGCTGGTTCGTGGACCAGCGGGTCGACCGGTATGCGAGGTCGCGGAACTACCTGGCCACCGACGGCACCTCGCGGCTCAGCCCGTACCTGCGCTTCGGCCTGGTCTCACCACGCCAGGTCGCGGCCGCCGTCGGCCGCAGGGGGCGTGCCGCCGAGCACCCGCGCCGGGCCGGTGACCGCGAGACCTATGTCAACGAGCTCCTCTGGCGCGACTTCTACGGCTACGTCCTCTACCACCGGCCGGAGAGCGCCTGGGAGCACATGCGCCCCGAGTTCGCCCACTTCGGGTTCGAGGACGACCCGGAGGGCCTGGCCGCCTGGCGGGAGGGCCGCACCGGCTACCCGTTGGTCGACGCCGGCATGCGCCAGCTCACCGGCCAGGGCTGGGTCCACAACCGGGCCCGCATGGTGGTGGCCTCGTTCCTGACCAAGCACCTGCTGGTCGACTGGCGGGAGGGCGCCCGCTTCTTCCTCCAGCACCTGATGGACGGGGACCTGCCCTCCAACAACGGCGGCTGGCAGTGGGTCGCCGGGACCGGCACCGACGCCGCCCCCTACTACCGGATCTTCAACCCCGTCACCCAGGCCGAGAAGTTCGACCCCGACGGCGACTACATCCGCCGCTGGGTCCCCGAGCTGTCGAGGCTCCAGGGCCCGGCCATCTCCGCCCCCTGGCGGGCCAGCCCCGACGACCTCGAAGCCGCCGGTGTCCGCCTCGGCGCCGACTATCCCCACCCCATCGTGGACCACACCACCGCCCGCAACCGCGCCCTGGCCCGGTACCAGGAGGCCTCGTCGCGGGGAGGCGGGCGCTAGACCGGCATCTCGCGGCGGCCGGCGAAGGCCCGGCCGAGGGTGACCTCGTCGGCGTATTCGAGGTCGCCGCCGACGGGGAGGCCGGTGGCGATGCGGGTGACCCGGACGCCGAGGGGGCGCAGGAGGCGGGCCAGGTACATGGCGGTGGCCTCGCCCTCGATGTTGGGGTTGGTGGCCAGGATGACCTCGCGGATGGCGTCGGGCTCGAGGCGGCTCAGCAGCTCGCGGATGCGGAGGTCGTCGGGGCCGATGCCCTCGATCGGGCTGATGGCCGCGCCGAGGACGTGGTAGCGGCCGCGGAACTCCTGGGTCCGCTCGATCGCGACCAGGTCGCGGGGCTCCTCGACCACGCAGACCAGGCTGGGATCGCGCCGGGGGTCCTTGCAGATGCGGCACAGGTCGCCTTCGGCCACGTTCCAGCAGACGCGGCAGAAGTGCACCCGGGCCTTGACCTCGGTGATGGCCCTGGCCAGGCGCTCGGCGTCGGCCGGCTCGACCTTGAGGATGTGGAAGGCCAGCCGCTGGGCGCTCTTGGGACCGATGCCCGGCAGCCGCCCGAGCTCGTCGATCAGGTCCTGGACGGGCCCTTCGTACATCGCCTCACAGCCCCAGGCCGGGCGGCAGCCCCATGCCCTGGGTGATCCCGCCGAGGCGCTCGGCGGCCAGGTCCTTGGCCTTGCGGAGCCCCTCGTTGACGGCGGCCGTGACCAGGTCGCCGAGCATCTCGACGTCGTCCGGGTCGAGCGCGTCCGGGTCGATCGAGACCGACTCCACCGTCTGGTCACCCTTGACCCTGGCCGTGACCACGCCGCCGCCGGCCGTCCCCTCGACGACCTCCTCGGCCAGCTGGGCCTGGGTGTCCTCCATCTCCCGCTGCATCTTCTGCAGCTGCTTGAGCATCTGGTTGGGGTTGAACCCGCCGCCTCGTGGCATGCCCATTGCTATCGCCCTTTCCGCGCGCCCCGGGCTCCGCCCCTGGCGGCCGAGTCGTTCGGACGCTCCTCGATGACCTTCCCGCCGAGCTCCTTGGCGGCCCAGTCTGCCACCGCCCGGGCCTCGGCCTCGGCGTCCAGCGGGCGGCCCTCGTCGTTGGCCGGGTCGA
>DATABK010000304.1:0-3750 GCA_036259695.1 Actinomycetes bacterium
GTTGAAGAACTGGGTGCCGAAGCCGCGGTCCAGCTCCAGCAGCAGACTGGCGATGATGAGGGTGGTGAAGGCGAACAGGATCATGAACGCCATCACCAGCACCGCCCAGGCAAACACCGGCATCCGGCTGAGGGTCATGCCAGGGGCCCGCATCTTCAGCACCCCGATGATGATCTCGATGCCGGCGGCGATCGCCGCGACCTCGGCCACCCCCAGCCCCAGGACCCAGAAGTCCAGGGCCAGGTCCGGTGATAACTCCAGGCTGGACAGCGGGGTATAGGCGAACCAGCCGGCGTCGGGGACCGCCTGGAACAAGGTGCTGCTGTAGTACAGCAGCCCCCCCAGCAGGAAGGTCCAGTAGGAGAAGGCGCCAAGGCGGGGGAACGGCATCTCCCGGGTGCCCAGCAGCAGCGGCAGCAGCAGGATCGCGAAGCCCTCGAAGATGGGCAGGATGACCAGGAACATCACGACCGTGCCGTGGTTGGTGAACAGCTCGTTGTACAGCTCCGGGCTCACCAGGCTGTTCTCGGGCACGGCCAGCTGCATGCGCATCACAAAGGAGTCGAAGCTGCCGCCCAGCAGCAGGAAGAAGAACCCGGTGAGCAGCAGCCGGGTGCCGATCTTGTCGTTCTGGACCCCGGTCAGCTGCCCCCGTAGGCCAGGCGGATCGGCCCACAGCCGGTTGAGCTCCTCGCCCGTCATCGGCTCGGTGATCGAGGGCGACTCCCGGCCCGATCGCGACGGCCCCAGGTCAGCCACGGCGCTCAGCCAGCCACGAGACGAACCGGTCCTCCGGTTCGGCCACAACCGTCAGCACCATCTTGGTGTGCTCGAGGCCGCAGAACTCGGCGCAGCGGCTCCGGTGCACGCCCGCCTCCTCGGCCTCCAGGACCAAGGTGTTGGGGTGGTCGGGCAGCAGGTCCAGCTTGCCGGCCAGCTCCGGGACCCAGAAGCTGTGGATCACATCCGCCGAGGTCAGCTGCAGATTGACCGGACGCCCCACCGGGAGGTGGAGTTCGTTGGTCACGGTCACTCCCGCATCGGGATAGCGGACCTCCCACCAGAACTGGTGCCCGACGACCTCGATGACCAGCGCGTCCGACGGGGCCGTGGTCGGCACGAGCCGCATCGCCCGCACGGTGGCCCCGAACACCACCAGCAGGATCACCATGGGCGCCACCACCCCCCCGACCAGGAACCAGCGGCCGAACCGATTCGGCCGGTCCCGGCCCGTCTCCTGCTCGGCCGCCGGCCGCCGGCGGAACAGGCCCAGGGCCAGGACCACGACCACGGCGACGAAGACGGCCCCACCCAGACCCAGCATCAACCACCACAGGTCGGCCATGGCCTGGGAGACCGGCCCCTGGGGATCCAGCGCCCCACCCTCGCGTTGGGCGGTCACCGTCCAACTACCCGGCGTATCGCCTGGGTGGTCTGAGCGCTGTCGATACCGACCACCAGCAGCTGCGCCATCTGGACCTCCCACGTGGCGACCAACGCACCCGCAGAACTCTACAAAGACCCCGCGTCGGTTTGAAGGCCGCAAGCCGCATCTTCTTCGCGCACGCAAGGAGGAGAGGCGGGTATCACCTACTGGTCGATGCCGGCGGGCTGCCGCTGGCGGTCGGTGTGTTCTTGGCACGGTCGTCTGGTATAGCCTCCGCATCCGTGGCGGCGTAGCTGTCCCGGCTGGGCCGTTCTGTCCCTATCGCAGCCAAGGACCCAGGGACGATGCACCTGCGACTGCTCCAGCTGCTGCGCTGCCCCGACTGCCAGCAGGAGTTCTCGCTCTCGGCAGCTTCAGGACCACCGGGGTCGCCGGAGATCCGCACCGGGCTGCTCGCCTGCCCCAACCAGCACCAGTTCCCGGTGGTGGCCGGCGTCCCGCGGATCTTTCCCGGGGCCCTGGCGACGCACCGGCGCGAGCTGGAGCCGTTGCCGCAGGCGCTGGCCACCGCCGCGGCGCCTGACAGGTCGCAAGCGGCCGACATCCGACGAACCCGTGAGAGCTTCAGCCGGGAATGGGCCAATCACCGCCTCGGCGACCGCACCTGGTATCTGGACCTGGAAGCCCGGGTGCAAGGGGTCTTCCTGGACGCCCTCCGGATCCCGCCCTGCCAGCTGCGACACAAGACCGTGCTGGATGCCGGCTGCGGCAACGGCAGTCAGTCGGTCGCCTATGGCCAGCATGTCGCCGAGGTCATCGCCATCGACCTCAGCGCAGGGGTCGAGCTCGGCCAGGCCCTGCTGCAGCAGTGGCCCGGGGCGCGGTCGGACCGGGTCCACTTCATCCAGGCGGACCTGCGCCGAGCGCCGCTTGGGCCAGCCAGCGTCGACATCATCCACGCCGCCGGGGTGCTGCACCACACCCCCGACACCTATGCCAGCTTCCAGGCGTTGCTGCCGCTGCTGCGACCGGGCGGCACCTGCTATGTCTGGGTGTACCGCTACGAGCCCCTGGTCACGCCGTTGCTGCGGCTACTGCGAGCCGTGACCACCCGGATCCCCGTGGTGCTCCTGGACCGGCTCAGCCGGCTGCTGGCCGTTCCCTTCATCGGGTTCACCATGGCCCTGAACGCCTTGGGGCTGCGGGCCTATCCCCGCATCCGCCGGCGCGAGGCGGCGCTGGCGCTCATGGACATCTTCGGCCCGCCCTATGCCCACCACCACTCCCCGGCCGAGGTGACCGACTGGTTCCAGGCCCACGGCTTCACCCAGGTCTGGTCCTGTGACCACAGCCGCCGTGGATTCGCGATCTGCGGACGCCGAGCCGATGCCTGACGCGAACCGGGGTGCGGTTTGCGGCTGGGCAGGCTGTGTATCCGTTGCCGGTCGAGCGGATCGGGGAGGGAGATCCCACGGGGAGGTCGGATGCGGGATGGGTTGAACGGCCGCTCCTATACCAACCCGGTCTACGGCGGCTACCTGGGCGACCCGTTCGTCTGGCGCCACGACGGGGTCTGGTATGCGGTGGGGAGCGGCGCCCCGGAGGCGAAGCTGGCCGTCGACGAACTGCGGTTCCGGGCTGCCCGCACCGGACGGCAGACACGCCTGTTCCCGCTGCTGGTGTCGGAGGACTTCGTCACATGGCGGGCGGCGGGCGCCGCCCTCGTCCCGCCCGACCCGGCCCTCGGCGATTACTTCTCGGCCCCCGAGGTCGCCGTCGCCGACGGCCGCTTCTACCTCTACTACTCGGTCGGGCGGATGAACCAGGTCCACCAGCTGCGGGTCGCGGTGAGCGAGCGGCCGCTGGGGCCCTATGAGGACACCGGGAAGCAGCTCATCGACCCCTTCACCTGTTACTTCTCCAACGACCCGCATCCCTTCCGGGACGACGACGGGTGCTGGTATCTGTTCTACACGCGCGACTTCATCGACGCCCCGTCCGGCTGGCGGGTCGGCGGCACGCTGGTGGCCGACCGGCTGCTGGACATGACGACGCTGGCGGGCCAAGAAACGGTCGTGCTCCGCCCCCGCTTCGACTGGCAGCGCTTTGACGCCGACCGCTGGCGGTACGGCCTGCGTTGGGACTGGCATCTGCTGGAGGGGCCCTTCGTTTGCAAGCACGCCGGCCGCTACTGGTGTTTCTACAGCGGCGGGGACTGGGAGACCGAGCGCTACGGGGTCGACTACGCCGTGGCCGACGCCCCGCTCGGCCCCTACGACGACGCCGGCGGCGAAACCGGGCCGAGAGTGCTCGCCTCGACTCCTGGACAGCTGCTCGGTCCTGGTCACAACTCGGTGGTCGCC